>JBNLFN010000014.1:0-16512 GCA_050305555.1 Desulfobacteraceae bacterium
CCCATCCCACCAGAGCCAAATAGACCGCTTGTTGGGTTTGGGGGTGATTGAATACAATGACGGCCGGCAAATTGAGCCGTTTGATCATCGACCAATCGGTTTCAGCAACATATGTCCGCAAGCCATATTGTCGTGCGGCAATTTGAAAAAAACTGCGTTCATCTATATGGTCCGGTATCACATCGGGATTGGGCCGTGGCTGGCTCCAGCGTTTCAGCATGGTGGTCAGAGCATTTATGCGCGACGTGAGAGGGGCCAACTCACTCAAATATACCTGCAAGGGATCTGATGCGGACTGCGTCATATCGATGGGCGGCGATGCCACGGGTGGCTGCTGCCCTTTGGGCATGGATATCAATTCAGCTCGTGGTGCGGTTTCCGCTGGTGGGGCTTCTACCTCTTGCGCTGGGCGATCTGCTTCGGATTGTGATTCGGCTTGTGTCGGTTGTTTGTCAAGCGGGTGTGTATAAACCGGTATTTTATATGCTTGTCTATTTTGTTCGATTGAAGCCGATGGCTGATTTTCCACAGGGTTGTTTTTAACCAGCCCGGGGCCGGCAAAAAATCCTTTCTGGAGGATCACAAAACCGGCCACCAGTAAAAAGGTCACCGCTAATGTCAACCATACATAAATAGGATTGATCCACCGGGTTTTTTCCGTACGCCCACGGTTGGTGAGTTCCGTCGTAATTTTTTTAACCAAATTAAGCGGGACTTGGCTGCAATTCCGGCTATAGGCCGCCAGCAACACCCGGTCACAGGCAATGTTGATCAAGCGGGGAATACCGCTCGCATGGCGGTGAATCTGTCGGCAGGCATCTGCCGAAAAGATATCGGTCCGGCGCAGGGCAGCGACACTCAAACGATGTTGGATGTATGCCGCTGTCTCTTGTTCCGTCAGCGGCTCCAGACAACAATTGAGCGAAATTCGCTGGGCCAACTGGCGCAGTTCATACGATTCCAATCTATCGCCCAGTTCGGGTTGGCCGACTAAAATAATTTGTAATAGTTTACTGCGCGTGGTCTCCAAATTAGAGATCATGCGCACCAATTCTAAATTTTCAACCGACAGCCCTTGGGCTTCGTCAATCAGCAGCACCACTTTACGCCCTGCAGTATTTTGCGTAATCAAATAATGGTTTAACCGATCCAGTAACTTTTTAACCGTGTCCGTATCGCTGGTTTCAATGGCATATTCGTGACAAATACTGGCAAGCAATTGAACCGCATCAAGTTGGGGATTAAAAATATAGGCTGAATCAGTCATATTATCGAGTTGTTCCAGATAATTACGACAGAGGGTGGTTTTTCCGGTACCCACTTCGCCGATAATGACCACAAATCCATCCCCTTGATCAGTCGCATAGTTCAAGTGGGCCAGAGCGATTTCATGGCCCTTGCTTAAAAAAAGGTAGTCCGGATTAGGAACCAGCTTAAAGGGTTTTTCACGGAATCCGAAGAAAGAATTGTACATTGTCCTGCTCAAAGATGCGGGTATTGACGGTTTGATTGGCTCCCACTATGTCAAAAAAAACCTTTAGGCTCAAGACTTTAGTTGATGACACACCTATAGCCCACAAGGGCAGCGTGTGAATAGGGTCACCCGTTGCGTCCAGATAGGAGCTCAAAGCGTTGGCACTTCCCAAACACTAAACACAAAATACTATACACAAAACACGAAAAACAAAAAGCCCCTGCTCACTTTTGTCCGTGAGCCAGGGGCTTAGGTAGTCTGCAATTAATTCCTTACTATTTATCCTTGCTTGCCTTTTTGGCTGGGGCTTTGGCTTCTGCGGCCTTTGGTTTTGACTTGGTCTTTTCTGATTCTGTTTTGGCCTCAACCTTTTTAGCTGGCGCTTTTTCAGCGGTAGCTTTTTTTGCCGGCGCCTTTTTAGCTGCACTCTTTTTAGCCGGGGTTTTGGTTTTTTCTGCTGGTGGCGCGGTTGTCTTTTTGGCCTTTGGCTTAACTTCTTTTTTCTCGTCGTCAGCCTCAGTTGCTTTGGCCTCCCCCGCTGGGGTATCTTCCATGGTGTCTGCCTTGGTCTTTATCTCTGATGCCGCATTCTCAGCAGGTTTGGCCGTGGCTTTCTTAGTGATTGAGGATGCAGCGGTTTGTTTTTTGGCCTTGGTTTTGCCTTTTTTCTTTTTGGGCTTGTCTTCCACCTTGACCAATTCAATCAGAGAAACCGCAGCCGCATCACCCGGTCGATATCCGATCTTGACAATACGGGTATAGCCGCCATTTATCTTGCCGAACCGCTTTTGGGCCTCTTCAAAAAGTTTATGGACCACCTCTTTTTCACGCACAATAGCCAACGCTTGGCGCCGGGCGCTCAGGTCGCCCCGTTTGGCCAGGGTAATGATGTGGTCGGCCCACCGGCGCAGCTCTTTGGCTTTGGCATCGGTGGTGCGAATGCGGTCATATTTAAACAAAGACGTCACCATGTTGCGAAACATGGCTTGACGATGACTTGTGGTCCGATTTAGCTTAACGCCAGCTTTTCTGTGTCTCATGGTAAACGACTACTCCCCTTCTTCAAAATCTTCTTCCGGGACTTCAAACCCTTCAAGCTTCATGCCCAAGGAGAGCCCCATTTCGGTCAATACCTCTTTGATCTCATTAAGGGATTTGCGGCCGAAGTTCTTGGTTTTAAGCATCTCAGACTCTGTTTTTTGGACCAACTGGTGAATTTTATTGATCTCGGCATTTTTCAAGCAGTTGGCACTGCGTACTGAAAGTTCCAGTTCCTCAACGCTGCGAAACAAATTGTCGTTGAATGCAGAATTGGCCTCATCCGTTCCTTTTTCAGACTTTACGGGCTCTGCTTTTTCATCAAAATTAATGAACAACGTCATTTGATCTTTAAAAATCTTAGCGGCATAGGCGACGGCATCCTCGGGGCTAACACTCCCGTCAGTCCAGACCTCCAAGGTCAGCTTATCATAATCAGTCCGCTGCCCCACACGGGCGTTGCCGACAACATAATTGACGCGTTTGACCGGTGAAAATATGGCATCGATGGCGATGGTTCCTACCGGGGCATCTTCGTCTTTATTTGCCTCTGAAAGGGCGTACCCTTTGCCCACAGTAACAGTCATCTCCATAGAAAGTTTTCCGTCGCTGGACAAAGTGGCAACAGCCAAATCTGGATTGAGAATTTCAAGCGCGCCGTCCGGGCTGATAAAATCGCCGGCCTTGACAACGCCTTCACCTTCAGCTTGGCAGGTCAAAGTGTGCGAATGAGCGTCGCTGCAGCGCATGCGAACCTGTTTTAAGTTAAGTATAATCTCGGAAACGTCTTCTAACACGCCGGTCACACTACTGAATTCATGCTGTACCGAATCAATCTTAACAGCAGTGATGGCTGCCCCATATAAGGATGAGAGAATTATACGACGCAATGAGTTGCCTATGGTGATGCCATAGCCTCTTTCCAGAGGTTCACAGACAAACTTCCCATATGTCTCCGAGCTGGACACTTGCACTTTATCCGGCTTAATCATCTCTCGCCAGTTCATGTACATAAGTTCATTTGATGGCATACGTTTCTCCAGCCTTAGGGATTAATAAAAAAGTATGAACCACATAATGTGTGTTGCATATTAACCTGCCGATTACTTAGAATAAAGCTCAACAATAAATTGTTCCTGCATCGGCATGGTCAGATCGTCGCGAACCGGGAAAGCCTTCACAACGCCCTTCATATCGGCTTTCTCGAGCTCCAACCATTGTGGTACACCGCGTCGTACAACAGCATCGACAGCATCAGTAATGGCTTGCACTTTTTTGCTCTTTTCGCCAACGCTGATCTCGTCCCCCACTTTAATCTGGTATGAGGGAATGTTGACCTTTTTGCCATTGATCTTGAAGTGGTTATGTCGAACAAAGTGACGGCCTTGATTGCGTGAGTTAGCAAAACCAAGCCGATACACAACGTTGTCCAAGCGGCACTCTAACAACACGAGCAGATTGGTACCGGTGATGCCTTTTTGGCTGTCCGCTTTTTTGAAAAACAGACGGAATTGCTTTTCAGACAGACCATACATCCGTTTGACTTTCTGTTTCTCGCGCAGCTGGATGCCGTAATCCGAGATCTTACCACGGCGACGCTGGCCGTGCTCACCCGGTGCATAGCTACGTCGATCAAAAGCGCACTTGTCTCCGTAGCAGCGATCACCTTTAAGAAAAAGTTTAAGATTTTCTCTTCGGCATATTCTACATACCGAACCTGTATAGCGTGCCAATATTGCCTCCTTTAGCTCTCTTGTGAGCTAAACAATAAAATCAAATGGTATAAAGGCGGCGCCTACAACCATTTTTCTAAGTAAACGTTTGAACCCAGTGGCGAGCACCTAGACCCTGCGTCGCTTGGGTGGCCGGCAACCGTTATGGGGTACCGGTGTGACATCTTTGATCAAAGTGACCGTAAAACCGACAGCTTGCAGTGCCCTTAATGCCGATTCGCGGCCGGCACCGGGTCCTTTAACATAAACTTCAACATTGCGCATGCCATGTTCTTTTGCTTTTTTTGCAGCATCTTCAGCTGTTAATTGAGCGGCAAAGGGTGTACTTTTACGCGAACCCTTAAAGCCCATCACACCGGCACTGGACCATGAAATCACGTTGCCGCCCACATCGGTAATGGTCACGATGGTATTGTTAAACGTCGATTGAATATGGACAACTCCATTACCGATATTCTTTTTTTCTTTTTTCTTGGTACGGGTTTTACGTGGCATCTGTTATATCCTTACAATCCGTATAAACGGTTACTTTTTGGTAGGAGCACCTTTTTTCTTAACAGCCGTTCGTTTCGGACCTTTGCGCGTACGCGCATTGGTACTGGTACGCTGGCCATTCACCGGCAAACCGCGACGGTGGCGCAACCCACGGTAGCTGCCCAGGTCCATGAGGCGCTTGATGTTCATGGACACTTCGGTTCGCAGCTCACCTTCAACTTTATGTTGGCTATCAATTACTTTTCGAATGCTGTTAATTTCGGCATCCGTCAAATCATCTGTGGACGTGTTCGGATCGATCTTTAATTGAGCCAAGATCTTTTGCGAACTGGACCGTCCGATACCGAAAATATAGGTCAGTCCAATCTCTATCCTTTTGCGTCTGGGTAAATCAACACCCGCGATACGTGCCAATGTTCTTCCTCCTCTAAAAAACCGGCCTTAGGGTCGTGGGACAAATCGAATTCACGGCGCCTATCCTTGTCTTTGTTTATGCCGTTTGTTTTCGCAAATCACACGGACCACGCCCCTGCGTTTGACGATTTTGCATTTGCTGCAGATCTTTTTTACCGATGCCCTGACCTTCATTTGCAAGCTCCCTGATAAATACTTCTTTATTCGTGTCTGTTGATGCCGTCAAAATCAATTGGCATCGTATGGTTTCCTTACTTGGAACGATATGTAATCCGGCCCCGGGTTAAATCATATGGCGAAAGCTCCACAGTGACGGTGTCGCCGGGCAATATTTTGATAAAGTGCATGCGCATTTTTCCGCTAATGTGGGCCAACACCTGATGCTTGTTTTCCAACTCAACCTTGAACATCGCATTGGGCAATGTCTCCAAGACCGTGCCTTCTACTCGGATCGGTTCCTCTTTCGCCATCTGTTTCCCCCTGCGGGTCTTGCGATTTTCAAATCAATTTTGCGGCTGCTACCCTACCGCCGCCCTTTGACGCCGCCTTTTTTCAAAAAACCCTCGTAGTGGCGACTCAACATATGCGATTCCATCTGCGCAATCGTATCAATGGCGACACCCACGATGATAAGCAAGGCTGTACCACCAAAATAAAACGGCACATTAAACCGCCTGATTAAAAGGGTCGGTAGCACACACACAGCAGATACGTATATTGCACCGCCAAGTGTAATCCGGGTCAAAACCCGGTCAATGTAATCGGCGGTTCGTTTGCCGGGGCGGATCCCTGGAATATAGCCGCCGTTTTTCTTCATATTATCGGCCACATCAACAGGATTAAAGGTAACAGCCGTGTAGAAATAGCAAAAGAATATTATAAATCCTACAAACAGCAAGTTGTAATACACCCCACCGGGCGCCATCGCATCGCTGATCGCTTTCAACCAACCGACCTGCGCAAACTGGGCAATGGTGGCCGGAAACATCAAAATCGATGAAGCAAAAATCGGGGGAATGACACCCGATGAGTTTATTTTCAGCGGCAGGTGGGTGCTCTGGCCACCGTACATACGCCGGCCCACCACCCGCTTGGCATATTGCACCGGAATGCGGCGCTGGCCTTGCTCGACATAAATGATAAAACCCACCACCGCCACCATGAATACCAACAAGATCACCAAGGTGAAAATACTCATTTCATCTTGCTGCATCAATCGAAAGGTATTGCTGACGGCATTGGGCAATCGGGCCACGATACCGGCAAAGATGATCAACGAAATGCCATTGCCGATGCCGCGTTCGGTGATTTGCTCGCCCAACCACATGATAAAAGCGGTACCCGCGGTGAGTGTAATCACTGTCATCAGCCTGAAATCCCAACCCGGATCCAAGACGACGGCTGCACCGGTGTTGGATGTGGTGCTCTCCAAACCAACAGCTATCATGAAGCCTTGGATGACACTCAACAATACCGTACCGTAACGTGTGTACTGGGTTATCTTTTTATGACCTGCATCGCCCTCTTTTTTCAATTGCTCCAAATGGGGAATGACCACCGTCATCAACTGTAAAATAATCGAAGCACTGATATAAGGCATAATGCCCAGAGCAAACACTGACAATTGCTCCAAGGCGCCACCGGTGAACATATTGACGACACCGAAAATGGTACCCTGCATGCTATCGAAAAACGATTTTAAAGCGGCACCGTCTATGCCCGGCGTCGGCACATGCACACCGACGCGGTAAACAGCCAGCAATGCTGCTGTAAACAAAATTCGTCGTTTCAGTTCCGGGATCTTAAATATATTGCCGAATCCGCTGCCAACCATGGTCAGATTTCCTCTACCGAGCCCCCGGCCGCTTCGATTTTCGCTTTGGCGTTACGGCTAACGGCGTTAATTTTAACGGTCAAAGCGTTACTGATCTCTCCTTGGCCGAGCAGCTTGATGCCATCGCGACGGCCCTTGACCAGCCCACTGCGCACCAAGGCCGCCTCATCGACAACGTCACCTGCTTCAAAACCCGCCAGGTCGGTTATATTGATGACCGCAATCTGTTTTTTAAATATATTGGTGAACCCACGTTTGGGCAGACGCCGATGAAGGGGCATCTGGCCACCCTCATATCCCGGTCGCACACCACCACCCGAACGGCTGTTGTGTCCTTTGGTACCCCGTCCGGCAGTTTTACCGGTACCGGATGCCACGCCCCGTCCGAGACGTTTGCGCGCTTTGTCCGCACCCTTGGCAGGTTTCAATTCATGCAACTTCATGACTTGGCCTCCTCAGCCTTAACCAGATGCGACACCTTGAAAATCATGCCCCGGATGGCCGGTGTGTCTTCCAGGTGAACGGTCTTATTCAATTTGGTCAAACCCATGCCCCGCAAAACCTTGCGATGTTTTTCGGGTCTTCCGATCATGCTTTTCACGAGGGTGATCGCTAATTTTCCAGCCATTTGATCTATTCCTTACTTATAAATCTGCGCTTCGCAGGCCACGACGGTGAGCGACCGCATCTGCACTTTGCAGTTGTTGCAAACCTTGGATGGTGGCCTTGACCACATTATGCGGGTTATGCGATCCCATACATTTGGTCAGAATATTTTGAATACCCACGGCCTCCAACACCGCGCGTACAGCACCACCGGCAATAACGCCGGTACCTTCGGATGCGGGTTTAAGCAACACCCGGCCGGCACCGAAACGACCAATGACCTGGTAGGGGATAGTGCCTTCTTTTAGGGCCACTTGAACCATGGTTTTTTTAGCTTTTTCAACGCCCTTGCGAATCGCTTCGGGCACTTCGCCTGCTTTTCCCAAACCAAAACCGATGCTGCCTTGACCATCACCAACAACAACGATGGCACTGAAACTGAAACGTCGTCCACCTTTTACCACTTTAGCCACACGACTAATATGCACCACTTTGTCAATTAAATTGGTTTCATCTATATCTTGTTTGTACAAAAGCCTGCCTCCTTATAAACATGTTCCGGTGTGGCTATAATTCAAGGCCCGCTTCTCGGGCGCCATCGGATAACGCTTTGACCCGACCATGGTACAAAAAACCATTGCGATCGAAAACAACCCGTTTGATGCCTTTGTCCAACGCGCGCTGGGCCACCAATTTACCGACAGCCGAGGCAGCGGCCCGCTTGTTTTCAAAATCGGATTGGCCTTTAACCTCTTTGTCCCTGGTGGATGCGGCCACCAGTGTCGCACCGGCGGTATCGTCAATGATCTGTGCATACAAATGCTTCGCGCTGCGAAAGACCGACAGCCTAGGCTGCTCAGACGTGCCTCTTATCTTTTTGCGTATACGCGCCCGGCGTTTGATACGGGCAGCTGATCTTGGATTGGTCGTACTCATATTGTTCCTCGTTCATATCCTTGAATCGCAAGAGCTAGTGCAGCGATCCAGCCATTGAAACCCATTATTTGGTGCCGGTTTTGCCCGCTTTACGTTGAATATATTCTTCCGCGTACTTGATCCCCTTGCCTTTATACGGCTCAGGTGGCCGCAATTGGCGAATCTGCGCTGCAGTTTGACCCAGCAACTGCTTGTCAAAGCCGGTCAATTTGACCACATTGTTCTTTTCCACTTGGGCCTCAATCCCTTGGGGCAGCGGAAAATCAATGGGGTGGGAATATCCCAAGTTAAACACGATGCTTTTGCCTTTTGCTTCGGCGCGGTAACCGATACCATTGATCTCTAAAGCACGTTCAAAACCTTGACTCACACCCTGCACCATATTGTTGAGCAGGCTGCGTACCATTCCTTGTAAAGCGATGGTCTTGCGACTATTATCTTTGGGCGTCACATCGATTTGGTTATTTTCGATTTTCAGATCCACCTTGGGATGAATCGTCTGGGTCAAAGTGCCGTTCTTTCCCTTGACGGTAATCATTCCACCGCTGTATGTAACCGTAGTCTTATCAGGAATCACAATGGGTTTTTTGCCTATGCGTGACATCTTTTTCACCTTTGTTATGCATCCCGGACCAATCGTTTGTGCCGGAATCTTTATGCGACCAATGCGCGCTGATTAATGGGCGAATCGAAACGATACACCGTTAGAAAACGGTACAAAGAATCTCACCGCCAATATGCGCTTTACGAGCTTGCTTGTCCGTTAGGATGCCTTTGGATGTCGAAAGAATCGCAATGCCCAAACCATTGTATACGTTTTGCACATCGTCGGCACCTACATAGACCCGTCGAGATGGTTTGCTTACCCGCTTGAGTTCTTGAATGACATGGTCCTGTGAGTCGGCGTACTTCAGATAGACTCTCAAAATCCCCTGTTTGTCATCCTTGATAACTTTATAGTTGCGGACAAACCCCGATTCTTTCAGCACCCTGGCCATCTCGGCTTTGAGGTTTGAACCAGGAATATCCACACTCTTGAACCTGGCTTTACCGGCATTTCGAATCCGGGTCAGCATATCGGCAATTGGATCGGTTATCGCCATTATTTTCTCCGTTTACATCAAAGTACCTGAGTTTGAGAGGTCGCCTCCGGCTCTACCAGCTTACCAGCTCGACTTGGTCACTCCCGGCAGCTTGCCCTGAGAGGCCATGTTACGAAAACAGATGCGGCAAATGCCAAACTTTCTCAGAAATCCGCGCGGTCGTCCGCATAAAGGACAACGGTTATATGCCCGAACTCTGAATTTGGGCTTGCGTTGCACTTTCATGCGTAATGCTGTCTTGGCCAAATCTACCTCCTTAAAACGCTTCTATTTGCGAAAAGGCATCCCCATCAGCGTCAACAATTCACGGCCCTCATCGTCATTTTTGGCCGTTGTGACGATACTGATGTTCATCCCTTTAATTTTATCGATTTTATCATAGTCAATTTCTGGAAAAATAATGTGCTCTTTGATCCCCAGAGAGTAGTTGCCGGCTCCATCGAAAGCTTTGGCAGAAATACCGCGAAAGTCACGCACACGGGGCAAGGCAACGTTCACCAACTTGTTGTAAAAGTCGTACATGCGCTGGCGACGGAGGGTCACCATCACACCAATGGGCATGCCCTCTCTCAGCTTAAACGCGGCAATCGATTTTTTGGCCCGGGTGATGACCGGTTTTTGCCCCGCAATGTTCATCAATTCGTCAACAGCTGAATCCAAAATCTTAATGTTTTGAATGGCCTCACCTAAGCCCATATTCAATACAATTTTAGCCAACTTGGGAATCTGATTCACATTGAGATAACCAAACTTGTCTTTAAGTTTGGGAGCAACTTGCTCATCATAATAGTCTTGAAGGTTTGACATTCCTATCCTCCGCAAGAACGCGTTCGCATTGCTGCCAATTAGGCGTCTATCTGCTCATTGCATTTACGACAAACGCGTACTTTTTTACCGTCATCCAGCTGTAGCATCTTAATCCGTACCGGCTTGATACACTTGCTGCACATCAACATCACGTTGGAACTGTTCACCGCAGCTTCAACTTCTATGATACCGCCCTGCCGATTCTGGGCATTGGGGCGGGTGTGGTGCTTGGTGATATTGATATTCTCAACCAGAATGCGTTGCTTTTTACGGTCCACCTTAAGGACTTTTCCGATTTTACCGCTATCTTTCCCGGTTAGGACCTTGACCTTGTCGTCTTTCATAATATGGATTTTATGGCGTTGCATAAAGCTCTACTCCATCACTAGATAACTTCAGGGGCCAGCGATACAATTTTCATAAAACGCTTGGCGCGCAGTTCACGTGCCACCGGTCCAAATATACGTGTACCCAGCGGTTCGCCCTGGTTATTGATTAATACTGCAGAATTGTCGTCGAAACGGATAAAAGATCCGTCCGCACGTCGCACCTCTTTGGCGGTTCGCACCACCACCGCTTTAAGCACGTCCCCTTTTTTAACCTTGGCATTGGGGATGGCATCCTTAACGGACACGACAATAATGTCGCCCAAGCTGGCATATCGACGTCGGGAACCGCCTAAAACCTTGATGCAATATAGCACTCGCGCGCCGGAGTTATCTGCTACCGTTAATCTGGTTTCACTCTGAATCATTTTCTTTTCCCTCGATTATACTAAACGGCTTTCTCGATAATGCGACTGACACGCCAGCGTTTGGATTTACTCAATGGCCGAGTTTCAGAAATCATCACACGGTCGCCAATTTGACAAGCATTCTCATTGTCATGGGCCATAAATTTATTCCGGCGCCGAATATATTTCTTATATAGTGGATGCTTGACCAAACGTTCAACTTGAACCACCACCGTTCGATCCATCTTGTTGCTGACCACGGTTCCGCTGACTTCTCTTTTCGTTCCACGTGTTTTCATAAGCGCCCTTAATTATCCGTACCCTGAGAGCTACGGACCATTTCATTCAACACGGTATTGAGCCGTGCGATATCTTTTTTGGCCTGATTCATCTTGGTGGGATTTTCAAGCTGCCCTATACCATGTTGAAAACGCAAATTAAATAGCTCATGTTTTAAATCCACAAGCTTTTGCTGGATTTCGTCGCGACCCAGCTCTCTTATCTCGCTGGCTTTCATAGCACGTCGCTCCTCTCAATAAATCGGGTTTTAACGGGCAGTTTATGTGCCGCCAGGCGAAAAGCCTCCATGGCCATCTCTTTTTCCACACCCGTAATTTCATACAATATACGCCCCGGCTTGATAACGGCGACCCAGCCTTCTGGAGCGCCTTTGCCCTTACCCATACGCACTTCGGCCGGCTTTTTGGTGATCGGCTTATCGGGAAACATGCGGATCCAGATTTTGCCTCCCCTTTTGACATAACGGGTCATGGCAATACGGGCGGCTTCAATTTGTTTGGAACTGATAAAGCCGCAATCTACAGCCTGCAGCGCAAATTCTCCAAAATTGAGATGGCAGCCGCGACGAGCCACGCCTCTCATCTTTCCTTTTTGCTGTTTGCGAAATTTTACTTTCTTGGGGCTCAGCATAATGTTCTATCTCCTGATTAAGCGCGTCCCACCATGTGAATCGTAACCATCGACTTCTTGGAAAGCGCCTCGGCCTCATTCGGCCCGATCATCAACTTGCGAGTTAAGCCGCTTCTTTCTTCAGTATTTCCCCTTTGAAGATGAATACTTTCACTCCGATAATGCCGTATGTGGTTCGCGCTTCGATGAAACCGTAATCGATATCGGCCCGCAGCGTATGCAGGGGCACGCGCCCCTCACGGTACCACTCTGTACGCGCCATTTCAGCACCACCCAGCCGGCCGGCACAAATAATTTTAATCCCTTGAGCGCCAAAACGCATAGCTGAAGTCACACAACGTTTCATAGCGCGCCGGAAAGCGACACGGCGCTCAATCTGCATGGCCACATTTTCAGCCACCAGTTGCGCATCCAATTCCGGTTTGCGCACTTCTTGGATATCTATCATCACTTCCTGGGAGACACGCCCTTCGATCTCTTGTTTGAGCCGTTCAATCTCGGAGCCCTTTTTCCCAATGACAATCCCGGGACGCGCCGTATATATCCGCAAGCGAATGCGCTTGGTGGAACGTTCAATTTCTATTTTTGATATACCTGCGTGGTATAGTTTTTTCTTTATAAATTTGCGCAGGTTGAAATCTTCACGAATATAGTCCGCGTACTTTTTTTTGTCTGCGTACCACCTGGACTCCCATGTTTTAACGATGCCCAGTCTCATTCCAACGGGGTTGACTTTCTGGCCCAAACCAATACCTCCTCGTTACACCGCTGCTTCGGTCAGCACGACCGTCACATGGCTGGTACGTTTCAAAATTCGAGTGCCGCGGCCGCGCGCTCTGGCCCGAAACCGCTTGAGCGTCGGACCGCCATCGACAACCAGTCGAGAAACGACCAGGTCATCAACATCCACATCGGGCTTTTGATCTGCATTGGCTACTGCTGAGCGCAACACTTTCTCTACAATACCGGCCGCTTTTTGGGGCATCAGCCCAAGCATATCCAGGGCTAGACTGGCCGGCTTGCCCTTAATCGTATCCGCCAACATACGAACTTTCTGAGGCGAAATACGCACATGCCGTGCAATTGCTTTAACCTCCATTGTGGCTACTCCTTAAACCGCGCCAATTAGCGTTTCGATTTTCTATCGGCCGCGTGGCCGTAATAGGTCCGAGTGGGTGAAAATTCGCCCAACTTGTGGCCCACCATATTTTCGGTAACAAAAACAGGAATAAATTTTCGGCCATTGTGTACGGCCAGTGTCAGGCCGACCATCTCAGGGAAGATGGTGGACCGCCGCGACCAGGTCTTAATCACACGGTTGCTGCGAGCCTCGGCAGCCATGGATACTTGTCGCATCAATTTTTCATCGATAAACGGGCCTTTTTTCAATGACCTTGGCATAGCTTCTCCTGTGTAACTGGCCGGTGCGTCCCCTCGTTAGGGCTATCCACCCCAAAGGCCAGCGGTATTGCGCGTTATTTCTTCCGTCGTTTTACAATATAGCGATCGGTTTGCTTGTTATTACGGGTCCGGTACCCTTTGGTGGGTACGCCCCAAGGCGTACAGGGATGACGGCCGCCCGAAGAGCGCCCCTCACCACCACCCATGGGATGATCCACTGGGTTCATGGCCACACCGCGCACTTTAGGTCGGTTGCCTTTCCAGCGGTTACGGCCTGCTTTTCCCACAGAAATATTTTCGTGAATGACATTGCCCAACTGGCCAATGGTCGCTTTACATCGCAACAGCACCATGCGAACTTCACCAGACGGGAGTTTGACCAAAGCGTAACGATCTTCCTTGGCCATCAATTGGGCATAGGTGCCGGCACTGCGAACAATCTGGCCGCCTCTGCCCAGCTTGAGTTCAATGTTATGAATCTGGGTACCCAGTGGGATATTGGCCAACGGCAAAGCATTGCCGGGCTGAATATCGGCTTCGGACCCGGACATAACGGCATCACCGACCTTAAGGTTCAGCGGTGCCAGAATGTATCGCTTTTCACCATCTGCATAATGGAGCAGTGCAATGCGGGCGCTACGGTTGGGATCATATTCGATGGCGGCCACCTTGGCTGGGATGCCATCCTTATCGCGTTTAAAATCAATAAGGCGATAGTAGCGTTTGTGTCCTCCACCGCGACGCCTTGCGGTGATACGGCCATTGTTATTGCGGCCGCCACTCTTTTTAAGAATCTTAACCAAGCGCTTTTCAGGTGTCGATTTTGTTACCTCTTCAAAAGTAGAGTAGGTCTGAAATCGACGGCCCGCGGATGTTGGTTTTACTCTTTTGACTGCCATTGGAAATAACTCCTAAATTTAAGCCCCTTCAAAAAAATCAATGCGCTCACCCGGCATGAGGGTCACAATCGCTTTTTTCCAGTTGCGGCGTTTGCCTGTGATGCGGCCACGCCGTTTCACTTTACCATTCACATTCATGGTGCGAATGTTGGCTACCTTGACATTAAAAATAGTTTCCACTGCCCGTTGCACCTCAATGCGATTGGCCGCCGGATCGATCTCAAAAGTCACCTGGTTGGATACTTCCTTCTGGATATTGGTCTTTTCCGTTAGGATCGGCCGCCGGATGATATCGTAATTAATCATTAGGACAGTCTCCCTTCTATGCCTTTGATGGCCCCTTCGAGCAATACCAGCTTGTCGTATTTGAGGATATCGTAAACATTAAGGCCTTCGCAGCGCAAAACCTTAACACCCGGCACATTGCGAGAAGATAGCTCCAGGTTTCGATTGGGATCTACTATAACGATCAGGGCGTTGGACACATTAAGGGTCTGAACGGCAGATATGAAATCTTTAGTTTTTATATCCACCAGTTCAAAACCATCCAGCACCAGCAGCTCCTGGTCCTGTAATTTACTGCTCAGTGCCATTTTCAAGGCCAGCTTGCGAACTTTTTTGGGAGTGTTTTGAGCATACGAACGCGGATGGGGTCCGAAAACCACGCCGCCGCCGCGCAGCAGCGGTGATTTGATATTGCCTTTGCGAGCTCGACCGGTGCCTTTTTGGCGGTACAGCTTGCGCTGGCTGCCGACAACATCGGAGCGGTTTTTGACTTTGGCTGTTCCTGATCGCCGTCCCGCCAGCTGGGCTTTGACGACTTGGTGCAACACCGGTGATTTGACCTCCACACCAAATATCGCATCCGGCAATTCGGTCTGGGATACTTTATCACCTTTTATATTTAAAACATCTACAGTAGCCATTTTCTTCCTCGTTCAGGGACTGTCATCCTTATGATGGCGCCGACCGCCGGACTATCGCGGGTCAACCAGTTGTTGCAAACTTGATCTTTTTAATCTCGACCATGGATTGACGATGCCCGGGAACCGGTCCTTTGATGAGAATCAAATTTTCGTCGGGACGGACATCAACGATCTCCAAATTGCGAACAGTTTTCCGTTCCGTGCCATATTGGCCGGGCATCTTTTTGCCCTTGATGACTTTGGCCGGCCAGGCACTGCAGCCAATGGAACCCGGTATACGGTGACACCGGCCACCATGGGTTTTACGACCGCCGCCGAATCCATGCCGTTTCATTACGCCGGAGAACCCGCGGCCCTTGGTTTTTCCAACCACATCCACACGCTCTCCGACTTGAAAGAGATCCAAACCAATGGTCTGTCCCGGTTGAAACCCTTCGGGATCGTCCACTTCGACTTCGCCAAGGTGAGCAAAGCTGGTGCCACCACTTTTTTGGAAGTGACCCTTCAGTGACTTGGTGGTGCGTTTGTCCTTTTTGGACCCGAATCCGAGCTGCAGGGCATTGTACCCATCAGTGGCCTTGGTTTTAACTTGGGTCACCACACATGGGCCGGCAAGCACCACCGTCACAGGCAGGTGCCTGCCATCCGGGGTAAACATGCTGGTCATCCCTATTTTTTTTCCGATCAATCCTTTACTCATATCTCATCATTTCCTACGCTACAATTTGATCTCAACATCCACCCCGGGGGACAGATCCAGTTTCATCAAGGCATCCACGGTTTGCTGGGTGGGCTCAAGAATATCAAGCACCCGCTTGTGGGTACGCATCTCGAATTGTTCCCGGGACTTTTTGTCCACGTGGGGTGACCGAAGCACACAAAACTTATTAATTTTAGTCGGCAATGGTATGGGGCCAACAACTTTAGCGCCAGTTTTACGCGCCGTATCCAAAATATCGGTGGCGGACTGGTCCAAAAGTTTGTGATCGTAGGCCTTGAGTCGGATACGAATTTTAGCGTTCATTATCATGGGTCAATCTCTCTTACTCGATGATTTCGCTGACCACGCCAGCGCCGACGGTACGACCGCCTTCACGAATGGCAAAACGCAGCTCTTTTTCCATGGCTATCGGGGTGATCAAATCACCGCTGATCGCAACATTGTCTCCGGGCATGACCATCT
>JBNLFN010000015.1:0-69369 GCA_050305555.1 Desulfobacteraceae bacterium
ACCCTTGAAAGGAGGGCAGCTTGTTGGTTGGGCGGAGCAAAGCGAAGCCCAATAATGTATATGTTCTGCACTTGCCTCCTATCACAATATTCGCCATGATAGCCTTTAACGTTGGTCTTCACGAGTTCAGCCCAACCTACCCTTGGCCAATGCAAACCGGTTACACACAATTTTAGCCTTAATGGATAACTGGATAAATGAATTTTTATCGATAGCCATCCGTTACCATTCAGGATTACATCCTACAGATTACTGCCATGAAAGGACCACCGCGATCCGGTTTTCGGCCACAAGATCTGCCTGACCGGCGGGGCTTCCAACTTGATCCTGGACTGCCTGATTGTCGAATGCAATCCGGCCGATATAGATTGGGCCATCTTGATGCTGAACCGGCAAAAAGAAATCTTTAACCGCTATCCGCTCAAGGTCGGCTTTGACGGCGGATTTACATCCAAAGAGAATCTAAAACAGGCCAAGGCCAAACCGCTCAACATCAAAGTTGCCTGTTTTGCCAAAAAGCGCGGTCTTAAAAAGACCGATATGTGCCGCAGTAAATATGTTTACCATCGTCTTCGACGCTTCAGGGCCGGGATCGAAGCCGGTATCTCCTGGCTCAAACGCTCCATGGGGCTTACCCGCTGTATGTGGAAAGGCTGGTACGGCTTTAAGTCCTATGTCTGGTCATCGATTGTTGCGGCCAATTTGCTGACAATTGCCAGGGCCAAGCTGGCGCCGACTTGAAAACGCAGCCTTGGGTCTTTTTTATTTGTGAGCGCAGCACAGGTGCGTCCAAAAAACGAAGACGACGATAAAAAGTAATGCTACAGTGAAATTTATAGTAATTCTTCATAGAAGAAGTCTTTTGTTTCCATAAGTGTAGCAAATGGATGCCTTAAAATTTCCGATTATTGGATGGAAACAAACTATAAATGTGTGGGGCGTCCCCTATTGCTGTAATGTGTGATTTATACCAGTCAGCTGAAACTGATATCTATGAATCACGCACTATTAACACCTCTATTTTAAGCATTGAACAAAAACGATAAAATAGTGGCGCTCCGGTGTGGCAGCGAAAAATCGGGTCAAACTGTTTGATGCCCGACCTTATTGATCATTTGCCGTATAAAATTCCTCATAAACCACAGCGGGGGCATTGGCACTTGATTTCCTGACACCATACAAATTTATCTTCCCATCTTTTTTTGCGATTTTCCCGCATCTCCCTTTTCCGTTATTCCACTTGATACACAAACGGTTCCGAACCGTCCGCCACTTTCCGGACAGCTTGCCTGTTTTCGGACTTTCTTCAACAAGGGTGCCATCCGGTTTAAAATACCTTATAAACGAAAACCCCCGGCGCAGGTGAGTGCCTTTTACGATTTTGTTTGAAAAAAGATCTCTGATTTGTTCTGCGCATAGCTCTGCGGAAGGTATATCATCTATCGAGACCTTTCTTTTTGGATCCGGTAAATCTTGAGACATCAGACTTTGCGTGTCTCCTGGGGTCACCGACCTCAAACGGTCATTGGGGGCGGAGCCTTCCGATACCCTGTCGGGCTTTTTTTTATAGGACTTGGCGAGAAGATTCTTATCATTTTTGAGTTTTCGCAGCAGATTGGAAGACACCATGGCTTTTTGGGATTTGGCAAACAGATCCTGCAAAGCTGATTTCATATTTTTTGTCAAGATATGATATAGTTCAAAAACACCGCCGGATTGTCCTACCCCCGTTCCAACTATGGTTTCGACCCACAATGGCTTGGGCTCCTTTTTATACAACTTCCATTCAACACCGATGGTGGTCTTGGATTCCGAAAAACTGAAAACACCAGTGGTTCGTTCCGTCATCAGGACTTTGGGCTTCAGATAATATTCTATTTTTTCGCTATATTTTTTTTCTTCATTTCCTTTTAAAATTATGGGATCTGTAAAAACCTGGTTTACTATTGCCTTGGAATGGTAAACCAGGTTTTCGCCAACGGGCAAGATGTAAGTATCTCCACCTTTTATGATAAATTCTTTATTACGATAATCCTCGGTGATGACCAATCCTATTTGAAGATTAATCTTATTGTCTACCGGCGGAATATCGATTCGGTGGATCGGTTGAGGAATTCTGAATGTGCATCCGATCATCAGAACAATTATAACCATCAGAATGGGCAAACTGAGGAAGAGGCGTTTTCTTTTTTTCAAGGGTCTACCTTTTCAAGGTCTATCTTTTCGCATGAAACAATAGATTTATCTGCAATGGGATCGATAATTTTGAAACACAATTTATAATCTTCTGCTCTTCTAATGTCTTTGAGATTGAAGTAAGCAAACCCCGATGCAGCTTTCCCGGCATCAATGGTTTGGGTTCTGAATCTTACCGATTTAAAATTCTCTTGTATGATGGTTGCATCGGAATATTGCTGAACGGCAAGGTTGGTAACCGCACTGGCCACGACAAGGTCATGAAATGGAATATCCAAAGGATTTTGTTCTTCTATTTTTGTGGGATAAAAAGTTCGACCATTGTAGTCTTTAATGGACAGTTTAATCGATTCCGCTGGAATGATATAGGATGATTCAGGGCTGTCGTTCTTAATTGACATATAAATCGATAAAATCCCTTTGTCCATCAAGTTGGCGCCAAAGTATTTTTTGTAATCCTTTTCATTTGATAGCGGTTTAAAGTATACCGATACATCATTTGCGGATCTTGATTTAACAAAGGAAGTTTCGGCCGGCTGAGGAAATTTATCCAATTTCATCGTCGTGCACGATACCGGCGTCAGAACCAGACCGATAATCAGTAATCCCAAGATCTTCATTATAAATCCTGATTTTCTTTTTCATGATCGGCTTTATCATATGCAAACATCAATTCAGGCGGTGTGTTGATATTTGCAGGGTTTCTTTTTTTAAGATTTTCATGCGTGGATTGCTGTCTTCCAAAATACAGGCTTTAGAAAAAAAACGCAAGTATCCTTCAAATCGGCACGGGTTCGGTTCTGATCCTGTTATCCTTATGATGCCGCCGGTCACCATGAGTTGCCAGGGTAAACCCTGCCGACCCATGTGCGCGCAACTTGGGCTTGTCTATCCATCGGTCTGAATTCGTCGTCCGTAGGCCGGGGCCTATGGCCCTTTGCGAAATGTTCGGGGAAAGACCTTCAACAATTTAAACAGACCGGCAAGCCGTCTCGTTAAACCGCGGCGATAAAGAAAGTCGATCAATCCTCGCATACCGTCGTACACCGTGGGGCCATGGGGATGCCACCAGAAGTTTTTTCTGACTTTGGGCATGTAATCGTGGACGATGGCCTGGACCTGGGTCATTTCATCCATGCCGATGGCGCCATGGGAGCGGCCTATGCCGGAGTGTTTGAAGCCGCCCCAGGGGACTTCGGCCAGACCGTGGGCCATGAGGTGGTCGTTGATCATCACCACACCTGCTTTGATTCGGCGTGCCAATTGCTCGCCTTGTTTGCGGTCCCGGGTCCAGACACTGGCGGTCAGGCCCAGGTCGCTGTCGTTGGCCAGCGACAGCGCCTGGTCCATGCTGTCCACCGGCATGACGCACAACACCGGTCCAAAGGTCTCTTGTTGCATGATGTCCATGCTATGATCCACCTGGGTGAGCAGCATGGCCGGTAAAAAATGTCCTTTCCCCTCGGCGGGCGCTTCCGATTGGGCGATAAGCTTTGCACCGGCATCCAGGGCCTGCCGGACCTGTTGCATCACGGCCGCTGTTTGTCTGGCGGTGGTCATGGCCCCCAGATCGACGTGGTGATCCATATCAACGCCCACCCGCAATCGATTGACTTTGGGTACGAGGGTGTCGAGAAAGGCCTCGTAGACGGATCGGTGGACATAGATGCGTTCGACACCGCCGCAGGACTGCCCGCTGTTTTGCAGGCCGGCCCATACGGCGCCACCGGCGGCGCGTTCCAAATCGGCATCCGGGCACACCAGCATGGGATCGTTGCCCCCCAATTCCAGTACGATGGGTGTCAGGGTCCGGGCCGCCTGGGCCATGAGGGTTTGGCCCACGGCGACGCTGCCGGTAAAAAAAAGTTTATCGATACCGGCATCCAGAAAGGCGTCGCCCGCCACACGGCCTGGCAGGTTGATGTGGGTGAACAGCCCTGGGGGAAGATCCAGGGCGTTGAAACAGCGCGCCAAGGCCTGGCCCACCTGTTGGGTTTCGGTGGCGACTTTCAAAATCACGGCGTTGCCGGCCAACAGGGCCATGACGATTTCTGAAAAAGGGATGCTGAAAGGATAGTTCCAGGGCGAGATGATACCCACCACCCCATAGGGCACCCGGATGATTTTGGATTGTTTGTGGGCCATCAAGAGGTTTGCCGGCATCAGGCGGCGATCTTTTAATAGCGATGGGGCTTTGCGACAGTAGTAATTCAGCGCCATCACTGCCGGTAGTATTTCAGCACTTAGGGCGTCCGTGCGGGTCTTTCCATTATCATGGGCAATGCACTCGGCCAATTCGTCCGCATGGTCGGCCAGATAGCCGCGCATCGCTTTTAATTTGGCGGCCCGGACCTTGGAGGACTCGGCCGCCCAGAGGTTTTGGGCTTCCTTGGCCCGGGCGACCGCCGGCTTAACATCCGCCGCACGATTGAGGGGGGCGTATCCCAGCACATCACCCGTGGCCGGATTTATGGATGCGGTGTCGCCATCTGAAGTCATATCAACTTTTCCCTTCATCGATTTTTCGGCCTTTGAAGTCATCCATCGAGGCACTGATCCCTAAAAAATCGGCCACCCAATCAAAAACAGCCACCGGCAACAGCCGCAGCAACGGAACGCTGAAGACCAATCGCGGCATGATCAGGCGCGGGCGCTGCCGCTCAACGGCGTCAACCATGCGGGCAACGGCATACTTTTCATCCAGAATGGGCAGCAGCCAGGGAAAGCGGGTTTTTACGCCGTCAAACATCCCTGTGTTAATAAAAAAAGGGCAGACCACAGTGGTTTTGACGTGCGGGGCGATCTGTTTGAGTTCGACCCGCAGGGACTCATCAAAACCCACTGCGGCGAACTTGCTGGCGCTATAGTCCGCCAATTTGGCGGTGCCCGTCAGGCCGGCGGCCGACGCAACCGTAACCACATGGCCGGCATTGCGTGTGATCATAGCGGGCAAAAAGGCCCGGGTGGTCCAGAACAGGGCCATGGTATTGACTCCCATGGTACGCAGGATGTCGGCTTCGCTGCATTCCAGAAAGCGTTTGCCACTGACCACCCCCGCATTGTTGATCAGGATGTCGGGTTCCCCGATCGTGTTTTTGACCGTTTCAGCGGTGGCGGCCACCGCCGATCTGTCGGATACATCGCAAGTGAAACCGTGGTGGTCGATATCGTTGGCCCGCTTCAGCTCAGACAGCACTTTGTCCAGCATGTCTTGCTGAAGGTCCCAGCCGATGATGTGGCCGCCTTTGCGGGCCATGGCCAGGGCCATCCCTCTGCCCAGTCCTGATCCCACACCGGTGATCAGGATGCGCTTGCCTGAAAAATAACTCATCGCAGCTCCTTTGCTATGCCGGTGTAAGTCGGGATTCAGGATGCCCAACCTGCCCTGCCCCCAATGCAGATTAAGATGCGGTCTCTTCTGGAAAGGCCCGCAGGGCCGCTTCAGCCAGTCTGCGGCGCAGCATTCGGGGCGGATAGATGCGTTCCACAGCGCCTGTATCCGCTTCAAAGCGATTGACATAGAGCCGCCGGCCGGGGCGGCCATAGGCGCTGATCATCACATTGGGCGCATCATCAGCGCTGCCGGTTTGATGAATGCCGGCATCCCACGGCCGGGTCAGGTCCACTTCGCCGGGCAATAATGTTATTTGACGCGTGCGGTGAATGGGGGCACGGTCCTGTTGAATCTCTCCGTCACAGCGGTAGCCGATTACCGATAGCCGGCCGAACGGTGTTCCGGATATACCCCAGGAGGTGTGGTCGTGGATATCGGTATGGGTATGGGGGGGATGAAAATAGAGCCGGATGGAGAACCGGCGGCCGGGATCCAGATAGAGCAGAATCTCGTGGGTAAAGATGCCCGACTGGCGCAGATCCGGCCATTTCAGTCCTTGGGTCATCGAGGCCAATATGGATCGGACGGTGATTTGATCCAATAAAAGCACCGGCAGGTGTCTTTGAAAGTAAGCAATACGATCGCTCTCCTTGGCGATCCGGGCGATATCCGAAGACCATTTTTGGCAATACTTTTGAAATCGATCTATCATTTTTTCTCGCTATCCGTTTTCCAATCGTACATATTGGTGATAGTATGCCGGGCCGCCACCGATATCCGTCTCTTGATCGGCGATGATCCGGTTCACACCGCCGCCCAGGGCCATCCAGTCCCCCCGGCGATACACCACCGTGTCGGGGTGGAGTGCTTCCATGGGGTTGACTTCGACCGCGATGCGTCCCAGGGGCGAAGCAAGATATATCGGTGCAGTCAGGTCCAAATCCTTCCATGCCGGATTGTCGGGGGAAATCCATATCTGGGAAAACCCTTGTTGATCCTGCGCCAAGATCTGGGAGTGAATGGCATCCCGCCGAATCAGCGACAGCAATTGCATCGGATACCCTTCCGGTGCCGCCGACTCCGGATGGAGCTGAAGGGGCAGGCGCGCCCTGCCGTCGGGATGATCGAACTTCAGATCCGCGTAGGCGACTTTGGCGATGGGCACTTCGAAAGATCCTTTTTCCTTCAACGCGTCCAGGGAGATGTCGATCCCCGGAGAATCCAGAGACGCCCGCATGCACGCCTGGACGGAGGGCAGCTCAATGGCCGGATTCAGGCGACGGCCGATTTGTCTGACAATCCAGTGATCCGTGCGGGCTTCTTTTGGCGGCGGTATGACTTGGGGCACGTATTGGATGTGGTTGTGCAGATAGGAGCCGATCACATCTTCCTGCTCCAGCATCAAGGCCGATGGCAGCACCAGATCGGCGCGCAAGGCGGTGTCGTTAAAAAAGGCATCCACCACCACTTTGAACGGTATTTTTTCAAAAGCTTTGACGGTCAGGCGGCTATGGGGCGCCTGATTGACCACATTGATACCGTTGACCCAAAGCATTTGGATTTCGGGGGATCGGGCCTCGAGCAGGTCACGCCCAATGGTGGCGATGTTTAGGGATCGGCGCCGGGTGCGCCGGGCCGCATGCATCCATTTCATATTGAACAGGCCGGTGGAGTGCAAATGGAAATAACTGCCGCCGCCGCTTTTGCCGATATGGCCGCTGAGCAAGGCCAGCGCGTTGATAAAACGGACATTTTCGCCGCCGCGGACATGGCGCTGCACCCCGGCCCCGATAAGGGTGGCCGCCGATCCTTCGGCCGTGTAGTAGTCATACAGCCGATCCACTGCATCGCCGGATACATCGCAAGCCTGGATGAGATCGTCTTCGGTATGGCCAAGCAACAGCGCTTCGAATGCGGGCCAGTGGCGGGTGCGTTCAAGGATTTCGTGCTGCACCCCATCGTTGGCGACCAGCCGCCTCAGCACCGCGGCGGCCAAAAAGCGGTCCGTGCCCGGCCGAATTAAAATGTGATGGTCTGTAAACGATCGATTGCCCTGCCGACAGGGTGAGATCATCAGCAGCGTGGCGCCATTTTTGCGCGCTTTGCGCACCATTGCGGCCATGTGGATCGAACTGCGCGACAGATCTTTGCCCCAGTTGATGATACGCTGGGCATGGCGCAGATCATGGGTATGGTGGTTGCGCCGGGAACCGAAATCATAATGGTAAGCCATGATGCCGGCGGCGTCGCACAGCGAACCGCGGGTGCGGCTGGCGCCCAGAAGGTCAAAAAAAAGAGCCACGGCCTCTTTGGTGACCCCTTTGGCCCCGGAAGCCCGTACATGGGCGATGGCCGCCGGATCATTTCGCAAAGCGTCAATCTTGCCGGCGCACAGATCCAAGGCGGTTTCCCAGCTGACCCGTCGCCATCGGTCCCCTTCGCGAAGCATGGGATGGACAATGCGCTCGGCAGATTGCAGGCGCGCGAGGTGTTTTTTTATTTTCGTGCAGGTAAAGCCTGCAGTGAAAGGGTGGTCCGGATTGCCGCGCAGTTTGACCGCACGGTCGCCGTCGACGGAGACCTTTAAGGAGCAAGCATCCGGACAATCCATGGTGCAGGCGGTCGTGACTTGCATGGGCAGCCCCCTGATCTGCGTCTTGCAGCCTTTTTCACCGCTATCCCAACGCCTTCAATGCCGCCAGGGTCGCTTCGGGCTCCGGCCGGTTGGTGTAGTCGGCGTTAATGTCAGCATGCCGGACAATGCCGTGGGTATCAATAATCAAAGCGGCGGGTATGGGCAACGTCCAGGAGTCATCGCCGTTGTGCTTGGGGATATCCAGGCCAAATTGTTTGTAGATCGCAATGAGTTCTTCGGGCATCTGGTATTTCAGGCCATATTGATTGGCAACTTCATTGCCGGGATCGCTGAGAATATCCACGTCCAGACCTTTGGCTTTGGCGATGGCCGCATTGTGTTCCGGCAGTTGGGGGGATAGCAGAACCAGTGTGGCGCCGGCCTGGGCAAATTGGTCGGCAACGGTCGATAGAGCTTCCAGCTCCAGGTTGCAATAGGGTCACCAGCGGCCGCGGTAAAAGCTGAGCACCACCGGACCGCGATTGAGCATATCGGCCAGGTCCGTATCTTCGCTGCGGGTGTTTTTCAGGGTAAATCCCGGTGCTTTATCCCCGACTTTAATGGTGTTTTTCATCTGCGGTGAATTTTTCAGATTCTCCGTGGCGCGATGCATGATTTCCTGAGCCGCTTGGGGCGCTCTGTCCTTGAAACCCGCTTTGTAGGCATCTATTTTTTCTTTTAATGTCATTTCACTCTCCTGTGGGTTGGTGTTCATTACAGAACCGATGAGGCTTAGACAGGATTGCCGCAGCAACAATGATACGGGTCCGGTTCGCTGATCGTTTGGACGCATGGAACGGCTCAAATTCAATGGATTGGATGTCAAGATAATCCGCATTGGGGTTGCAATCAAGACCCATCGCGCATTTGCAATGCAAAAAGCAGGTGCTCGTGTTATTAAAAACCTGATAGCCCTGCATATGGTGCAGGGCTATCAGGCAATTTGTTTTTTCAGCTCAGCGCTGTCAAGATTGCTTGGGGCGTTCGTCCACCACGCGCAAGGCTTTTCCCTCGCTGCGAGCGATGACTTTGTGATCCACAAGTTCTACTTCCACCGTGATCCCCATGGTCCCCTTGATGTGAGCCATGATTTTGCCGGCAACCGCATTGCGCTTTTCTTCGCCGGCGTCATAGATCTCGCGTTTGCCTTCCACGCGAACCTTAAGCTGATCCAGGTAGCCTTTTTTACGCACCACCAACTGATACTGCGGCTCGACCTCGTCGATATCCAACAGCAGCGATTCGATCTGCGATGGAAATACGTTCACTCCGCTGATGATCAACATATCGTCCGAGCGACCGAAGATTTTGTCCATTTTAATGAAGGTACGGCCACATGCACAGGATTCCCGGTACAGCCGGGTAATGTCTTTGGTGCGATAACGGAGCATGGGCATGGCCAGGCGCTGGAGGGAAGTAAAGACCAATTCACCCTTTTCACCCAGGGGAACAGGTTCCAGGGTCGCCGGATCAACGATTTCAGCCAGATAGTAATCTTCATTGATGTGAATGCCGCTTTGGGCTTCACAATCAAAACCCACACCGGGCCCGCCCAACTCGGTCAGCCCATAGGCTTCCATGGCCTTGATCCCCATTCGCTCCTCAATCTCTTTGCGCATCTGCTCGGTCCAAGGTTCAGCGCCGAAAACACCGATCTTGAGGGGCAATGCGGACAGGTCGATGCCCATTTCCTCGGCACGCTCGGCAATGGTGAGGGCGTAGGAGGGCGTGCAGGCGATAACGTCGGTTTTAAAATCCTGCATCAGCATGATCTGGCGTTCGGTGAAACCTGAACTGGTCGGTACAACGGTACAGCCCATGGCCTCAAATCCGATATGAAAACCCAGCCCGCCGGTGAACAACCCATACCCGTAAGCGTTTTGCACGATATGCTCCGGCCGCACACCGGCCGCGAATAAGTTTCGGGCCATACAATCCGCCCATTGGGCCAGGTCATTCTTGGTGTAGGGGCCGGTGATGGGTTTGCCTGTGGTGCCTGATGAAGCGTGCACCCGGTCCACCTCGGTCATGGGCACGGCGCATAACCCGAAAGGGTAGTTGTCCCTCAGATCTTTTTTTTCAGTAAACGGCAGCTTGGCCACATCTTCAATATTGTTGATATCATCAGCACCGATGCCCAATGCCTTGAGCTTTTTCTGGTAGAACGGGACCCGTTCTGCGACCCAGTCGACGGTCTGCTTGAGTTGGGTCAACTGGAATGGTTGGAGCTCGTCCAGCGGCATACATTCGGATTGATCATTCCACGGCATGGTACCCTCCTTGGCTATTGAAATGTTGAAAACGCATTGGGTTTCCCGTTGATGTCGTTTACCCCTAATTAGAGAATCAGGTTGTTAGATGCAACGATATTTTGATGTTTTGGCCGGCGGCACGCATCGGTTTTTAGCCGGCAATGCCCGCTGCCGTCTGATACCCCAGCTCAAAAGCCTTTAGGTTGATCTCCACAAACGCGGCTTTGGTTTTGGTGCGAATCACCTCCCGAACTTGATCAGCGCTAACGGGCAGAGTGTCGGATTGCAAAAGGGCGCCCATCAGGACCATGTTCAAGGCCATGATATTACCGGCTTTTTTGGCCAGTCCGGCGGCGTCGAAAGCCACGACCTTTTTGGCTCTGGTCCGAATCAGCTTCGGCAGTTGATCCAAGTCCGGATAGACCCCCTTGCCGATAGCTACGGTAAAGGGCGGCAACGGGGACATGTTGGTGATGACCACCGTATCTGGGTTGCACTTGGTTACGGCACGCAGGGTTTCCGACGGTTCAAATCCGACCAGTACATCGGCTTCGCCGTCGCTGATGATGGAACTGCGGGCGGCGCCGAACACAATGGCGGATTCCACCACACCGCCGCGCTGGGCCATACCATGAATTTCACTCATGCGCACAGGCACATCGGCCAGCAGAGCCGCCTCGCCGAGGACCTTTGAGGCCAGCAAGTTGCCTTGCCCGCCCACCGCAACGATAATTAATCGCGTTGTATCCATTGAGCATCCCCATTTCTTGATTTGCGGTCGCACCGCGTTGCTAGTTCAGGCCGATTTAAGCGGCGTAATGGCATTTTCCGGGCATATCTGGGCACAAACGGCACAGCCCACACAGCTATCCGCATTGATGCGCACCTGATCACCCTCAATGTAAAAAGCCGGGCAGGCGAATTCCCTAATACAATCCCGATGATTTTTGCAGCGATCGGTAACCTCGAAAGCGCGCGCTTTTAATCGTTTGAGGCCCTTGGCATAGAGGGTGCACATCTCCTGGGAGATGATTACCGAAACCCCCTTGTATTCAATGGCTGCCCGTACCGCCTCAATACTTTTTTTCACTTTGTAGGGTTTGATCACAGCAACATGCCCCACCCCCATGGCTTTAACCACTTTTTCAATGGAGACCCGGCCGTAGCCCTGAAGATTGAAATTGGCCATATCAACACCGGGATTGGGCTGGTGCCCTGTCATGGCGGTGGTGCTGTTATCCAGTATAACAAGGGTTACGTCGTGATTGTTGTAGACGGCATTGACCAGACCGGTCATGCCGGAGTGAAAAAAAGTGGAATCCCCAATAAAAGAGATCACTTTCTGGTCGGTGGCTTTGGCAAACCCACAGCCCGAGCTTACCGACGAGCCCATGCAGATGACAAAATCACCCATTCCCGTGGGGGGCAGAAAACCCAATGTGTAGCAGCCAATATCAGTGGGAAAGACGGTGTCCAAACCCTCAGCGGCCTTTTTGACAGCGTAAAATGTGGCCCGGTGAGAACAGCCGGCACACAGGTTGGGCGGTCGCTGCGGAACCTCGGGCAGATCGGACAGATCCGGTTTCCGGGGTGGTGTGTAGTCGATCTCAAAATAGGCGGCAATGACCTGGCGCGCCAAGGCCGGGTCCAGTTCGTAGAGCCTTGAAAAAAGTGTTTCACCTTTACCCTTGATGGGCAAGGTCAAACCGGCTTCCTGGGCGATGGCTTTAATCCCTTCCTCCATGATGGGTTCGCCCTCTTCGGCTACCAGTACCTGGGTGCAGTCTTTAAGAAAATCCCGGATTTGTCCGGCCGGCAGCGGATGCGAAAAGCCGATGCGCAGGACCTTGACCTTGTCGGCAATATCCAGCTCCCCCAAAGCATCGGACACATAATTATAGCTTACCCCGTTGCAGATGATGCCCCATTGCCCTTTGCCGTCAACAAAATTATAGGGTGACACTTCGGACAGTTCGGCGGCGCGGCTCAAATTTTCCAACAAAGCCGCGTGCAGTTTACGGGCCACGGCCGGCACCGTGACGTATTGGAAAGGATTTTTTTTGAAATAGCCCTTGGTTTGGTGCGCCTTGATCTCTCCCAGTTGCACGAAAGAACTGGAGTGGTTGACTCGGGTCGTGGTCCGCAGCAGCACAGGTTCGTGAAGCTGTTCGGATAATTCAAAGGCGTATTTGACCATCTCTTTGGCCTCTTCGACCGAGGAGGGCTCGACCACGGGCAGACCGGCCAGTTTACCATAGTAACGGTTGTCTTGTTCGTTCTGGCTGGAGAACATGAACGGGTCATCGGCCGTCAGAATCACCAGGCCGCCTTTTACGCCCACGTAAGCCAGGGTCATCAACGGATCGGCCGCCACATTCAATCCCACATGTTTCATCATGCACATGGTACGCAGGCCGGAGTTGGCTGCACCCGCTGCCACTTCCAATGCGACCTTTTCATTGGTGCTGTATTCGAAATATAGGTTGCTCTCCTGGGACATTTGAAACAGATTCAATGAAATCTCTGACGATGGTGTGCCCGGGTAGGTCGTGGCAAAGGCGACACCGGCTTCAATGGCACCGCGGGCGATGGCTTCGTTGCCTAAAAGCCACAATTTTTCACCTGGTGTATCACTGAGTAACTTGTGCATGTTTCCTTCTTTCGTAGGGTTGTTGCGCTAACGCTGTATATTGCAAAAAATAAAAAGACTAACAAATGGGATAAGTGCCATACGGCTTATTTCATGAATCCAACCCGTCGTCTTTAGGTCATAGCAGGTAGGAATTTCCCACCGTCGCGGACTTATCCATTTATTTTTAAAATAAAAAAAGACAACCTTGCCCATGGGCATCCCTTGGGGCGGTTGATCTTCCGGGCAGCTGAAGAAATGTATGGTATAAATAGAATTCATTTGATTAAAAGTTACTTATTAGCTATATAGTAGCCATACAAGGGATTAGTCAATAAAAAACGGACCCGAGGCCGGGCTTTTATCGCGTCCGGCCCAAGGGTCTGCAACTGCAAGGGTAAAGCCCGAGAGTGCCCGGCCGGTAATCAGGTTGATTTCGACAACGACCATGCGGGGCCGATGAGGAGAGTGTCACGTGAGGTATCCCAAAGAGTGTATTCTCAAAGATTGCCAGGAAGCGGTTATTCGTCCACTGACCAAAGAAGATGAGGTGCAGCTGACTGAGTTCTACCAACAAATTCCGGATGATGACCGCTGGTACATGCGTTATGATGTTGCCGACCCGCAGGTATTAAAAAAATGGATTCAAAGAATCGACGGTGATCAAGTGACCTCCATAGTGGCTTTATGTGGATCTCGAATTGTGGGACATGGCAGCTTGCACCTGCGAAATTTCGGCGTCACCCAGCACGTGGGCCGGATTCGAATTTCCGTATTACCCGATTATCGCCGGCAGCGCCTAGGCACATGGCTGATGCTGGATTTGATTCAACTGGCGTTGGACAAAGGCGTGGAGGAGGTTCGCATTGATTTGGTGGTGGGGATTGAAGATGCGGCCATTGGGGGCGCCAAAGGTTTGGATTTTTTTAAAGCCGGCGTATTAAGGGACTATGCCAAAGACCCTGATGGTCAACGCCATGACCTGGTGATCATGGTCAAACACCTGCATAAAGGTTGGTCTGACTTCTAGACTCTACAACCCCTCGGAAGAGCTGTAAACTGTGAAAAAGGTAAATGAAAAGCCATTGGCTTGCCTGCCTCCAAATAGTATGGAACGCGATACCCCCCAGGGGCTTGTTTGTATCCGCGCGTTTAACAAATCCGAGGATATTCATGGATTTCGTTGGGGTCCCCAGTTTCGGGCTTATGCCCAGTACAAGTCCATCTTAACCAAACGCAAAACCCTGGAAGCCATCGCCGCCGTGGAGGGCAACAATGTGGTTCTGGCGCTGGCGCCGAATAGGCAAATCATCGGATTCGGCGTGCTGAGTTTCCCGGAAGAGGATATGCGCTGGGCCCAATTGGGACACGGTGTGATGATGGAGGTCCAGGTCATCGAAGTCGGTCGCGATTGGCGCCAATACAAGCTAACCCATGACATCATGAAGATGCTTCTGTTGCATCCCCGAATCGAAGAGATGATCGCCTATATGGTCGGCTATTCATGGACATGGGATCTGGACGGGACAGGTCTGACGGCGCAACAGTACCGCAATATGCTGATTCGCATTTTCAGTACCCATGGGTTTCAGGAGTTCCAGACCAATGAGCCCAACCTGTGCTTGAAACCCGAGAACATTTTCATGGGCCGCATGGGTAGCCAAGTACCGGAAGAGACCCGCAAAGCCTTCAAATGGCTGTGTTTTGGAATCTCTCCCTAAATAGGGCCCGGCACCTCTGAGGCCAGAGACTTCAGGGCCGATTAAGCCCGATTCTAAGTGACAATTGACGGTATTACTTCAACAAAGGAGGAGGTTAACTGACGATGGAAGTAAACATCAAAAAGACATACAGTGGATGTACTCTATGTTACCATAGCTGCGGCATTGAAGTCGACGTGGCCGACGGCAAATTGGTGGATGTCCGTGGGCAGGCGTCCCACCCGCTGAACAAAGGTTATTTGTGCCCCAAAGGGCGCGCCACCATCGAACATATTTATCATCCCAGCCGCTTGCGGCATCCCCTTAAAAAGGACTCCAGTGGCTTCAAACAGATCTCCTGGGACCAAGCTTTGGATGAAATCGCCGCCAAACTCAACGCGCTCAAAGCCAAACACGGTCCTGAGGCCCTGGGATTTTTTTGCGGCTCGGTGGGCGTGGAAAACTTCGAGATGGTGGCCCTGACCCATCTTTTCAAGGCAGCATACGGCACGCCCAACTACTTTTCGGTGGAAAGTATTTGCTACCGTATGCGCATCCGTTGCCGCCAGATGACCTTTGGAAAATACCCGGTGGAAGAACTCAACTCAAATCTCTACGTGCTATGGGGCCACAATCCCAACGAGTCTGATTTTCCACTGCGGCTGGCCATCACCGAAAATCTGCGCAAGGGCGCCAGAGTGATTGTGATTGATCCCAAACGCATCCAACTGGCCGATAAAGCCGAGATGTATTTAAAGATCCGGCCGGGTACCGACGGCGCACTGGCCCTGGCCATGATGCATGTGATTATCAATGAAAAATTGTATGATCAGGATTATATCGACAAGTGGACCATGGGCTTCGACAAGCTGGTACCCCACGTTCAGCCGTACACGCCGGAGTGGGCTGAAAAAATTACCTGGATCAAGGCTGACGATATTCGCACCTTGGCCCGCACCTTTGCAACCACCCCAGGCGCAGCGATCTACCAGGGCACCTGTACCCATGACCAGCAGGCCAACGGCACCCAGACCGACCGGGCCATGGCCATTTTGCAAACTATCGTTGGCGGCATCAACGTCCCTGGCGGATGGGTTCTGAGCCCCCGGCTGAGGATTAAAAATATTGGCATGCCTGTGGAGGGAGCACCCCTGGGTGTCGACAAGTATCCCATGTTCTATGAGTTGTGGGGCCGTAAAAGTCCATATGGAATTGTCTCAATGGTGCCCGAGAGCATTCCCGACAAGATCAAGGCCATGCTTGTCCTGGGCGGTAACCCCCTGGTGACCATGCCGGACACCAATGCCTTTCGTGACGCCTTTAAGCGGTTACCGTTGCTGGTTGTTTATGAACAGTTCATGACCGATACTTCGGCTTTGGCTGACTACATCCTGCCGGCGACCAGCCACCTAGAAGGCTGGAGCCTGGCCTACAATTACAATGTCTGCCATTGCCTGCCCTACCTGATGATTCGGGAACAGGCCATCGAGCCTGTGGAAGAATGCCGCGGCGTGCTTGACGTATATAAAGGCTTGGCCGAACGTATGAACCTCAGTAAGAACTTCCCTTGGCCCTCGGAAAAAGACTTGGTTAAGGATCTGCTGCAACCCTGCGAGTTAAGTTTTGATTACTTGCACAAGGAAAAACCCGAGGGTGATTTCTACCAGGAAAAGGTCTACGAGACCACCGACGGCATGTGGAGAACCCCCACTGGTAAAATCGAAATTTACAGCCAGGCGCTGGCCGATGTGGGGTTTGATCCGCTGCCCACTTACCTGGAGCCGGAAAAGAGCCCCCAAGGCAAGCGCTGGAAAGAACTGGGAAAAAAGTTCCCTCTGATCCTATCCACCGGTCAGCGGGACCTGTTCTACACCGCCAGCCAGATGCACCATATCGATTGGCTGCACAAGCACCGCCCCTCAGCTGTGGCTGAGATGGGTCCTCAAACCGCAGCCGAGTACAATATCACAAACGACCAGGAGGTCTATGTGGAGACCGACCGCGGCCGGGCCCGCATGCGCGCCAAGGTGGACGAGCGTATTGCAGAGGGTGTGGTCCTGGTGCCTCACGGCTGGTCGGGCGAAGGCAATTGCAATCTGCTGACCGACTGCCAGAGTCGGGAACCCATCATGGGGTATCCCACCTGGAAGTCCCAGCTGTGCAGTGTACAGCCCGTGGATTGATCCATCGGTGTGGAAAAACCATCGAATCTCCATCAAGCGCACAACCCGGGAGCGCTTTTTGCTCCCGGGTAGTTTTTAATATCTTTCATTAGCAATTCCCAAACCATGTCCTTTTAAGGGGCGTCTTTCAATCTTTCCATTTGGCCCTTCAGGAAACTATCTTTCAACAAAAAGATGTAAGGTTATTTTGTAATGGCCGACTACACAGGCAAATAACGATTTTGATGGGAAACATAAAACTCAAAAGTATCAATGGAGGCTACCATGAAAAATACATTCAAAAAACTCACTTTGATCATCGCCACTGCAGCCATTTTCTTCGTTGGCGCTGCCAATGTTTTCGCCGGTGATAATGTCAGCCAGTGGCCCAGCACCCAGGGACATGACGCTTATCAGAGATTTCTGGATATCGATACCGGTAACGGAAGCTTCTGATTTCCTGCCGTAAAATGCACCATTTGAAAAGCCGGGCCCGACTCCTCAGGCCCGGCTTTCAATTTTTCCATTCGGCGCTTCGGGAAACGATCTCTCAACAAAAAGATGTAAGGTTATTTTGTAATGGCCGACTACACAGGCAAATAACGATTTTGATGAGAAACATAAAACTTAAAAATATGGATGGAGGCTACCATGAAAAATACAATTAAAAGACTTGCTTTGATTATTGCCACCTCAGCCGTTTTCTTCGTTGGCGCTGCCAATGTTTTCGCTGGTGATAATATCAGCCAGGTGCCCAGCACCCAGGGACATGACGCTTATCAAAGATTTCTGGATGTCGAAACCGGCAACGGAAACTTCTGATTCCCTGCAATACCATACACCGTTGAAAGCCGGGCCTGACTTCTCAGGCCCGGCTTTTGCTGTGATAGGGTCATTATGGCATAACGACCCGACCCAACACACCCCCGGAATAATCGACAAAACCCTGACCCGGACTTCAGTGTAAAATAACGCAGATCCTGGAATCAAAAGTTGAAAAGCCTGAGGGCGCCGGAGCCAAGGCGACCGAGGGTGAAGCCCCGCGGTCACACTACTGCGAACCCGAGGCAACGCAGGATCCGGACCTGGAATGAATAGTTGAAATGCCTGAGGGCGCCGGAGACAAGGCGACCGAGGGTGAAGCCGTAGTCACACTACTGCGAACCCGAGGCAACGCAGGATCCGGACCTGGAATGAATAGTTGAAATGCCTGAGGGCGACGGAGACAAGGCGACCGAGGGTGAAGCCGTAGGCACACTACTGCGAACCCGAGGCAACGCAGGATCCGAACCTGGAATGAATAGTTGAAATGCCTGAGGGCGCCGGAGCCAAGGCGACCGAGGGTGAAGCCCCGCGGTCACACTACTGCGAACCCGAGGCAACGCAGGATCCGGCGTCCTCAGGCATTTCAACTAAGTGAAGCCCATTGCTTTGGGCAACCACAGCACCACATTTGGAAAGTAAGTGATCAGCATCAATACGATCACTTGGATCACTATGAAGGGGATCACCGCTTTGGACACGTAGATCAAGTCGCGATTTGCAATTGATCCGGCAATATAGAGACTGACACCCATGGGCGGTGTACAGTAACCGATGGCCAGGTTGACCGTCATAATCAGCCCGAAGTGCATCCAGTTGACATTGAACGCATCCAGCATGGGCAAAAAAACAGGCCCCAAGATCATGGTGGCGGAGATGATGTCCATAAACATGCCGATCAGCAGCAGGAGGATGTTCATGGCGAGCAGGAAAACGACTTGTGAATCGATTGCGGCCAGGACGGTTTCGGTAATTCTGCCGGGGATGCTTTCCAGAGTCAGCAACCGTCCGAAACAGGTGGCCCCGGCCACAATGATCAGCAGGGTGGCTGAGGTCACCGCCGAACTGACGACGATCTCTTTGACCTGACCGAATTTAAGGGACTTGTGGATAAACAATTCCACGATAAATGCATAGACACAAGCCACCACTGCTGCTTCATTGGCGGTAAAGAAACCGGAAAAAATGCCGCCAAAGATGATCACCGGCAGCAACAGTGACCAGATCCCATCTTTTAACACCAAAAAGGTGCTTTTAATCGTGGGCATGGGCAAGCGTACAATATCTTCTTTTTTGCGAAAGTAGAAAAAGGTATAAAAACACACACCCAGCATAATCATGACACCAGGCAGAAAACCCGTTAAAAACAAGCCTTCGAGGGAGACATTGGAGATCATGCTGTAGAGAATCATCCCGATGCTGGGTGGGATGATGACACCCAAATTGGGCGACGTGGTCATCAATCCAACGGAATATTTTTCGGGATAACCATTGGCTAAAAGAGCAGGGATCATGAAGCCGCCCAAAGCTACGACCGTGGCCACAGTAGATCCTGAAATAGCACCAAACAGACCGCAGGCCAGCACCCCGGCCATTCCGAGCCCGCCGGGAAGCCAACTCAGCAACACATTGGCGACGTCGATCAGTTTTTTAACAATGGAACCGGCGGTCATGATATTGCCGCACAGGATAAAAAAGAGCACCACCACCAAGGCGAAATTATCCAAGCTGCGATACAGGGACTGGGCTAAAAGGAGCAGCGGCAGGTCGGTAAAAATCATAAAGCCCAGGACGGCCGTGAAAAAAAGACATAAAAAAACCGGTACATATGAAGCCATGCATCCAAGTAAAATCGACAGGATGATGAGATCACTCAACTGCATTTATAGGTTCTCCTAAGATGGGAGTAGGGGTATGGTGCTTCAACCGTGGCATTATTTGGATCTTGCCAGCAACTTGGTCGTGTCTTCATAAAATACTTGTATGATCCGTAACAGCATCAAAGCACCCATGAGAGGCAGCAGGGCATACAAATAGACATAGGGGATCTGTAGAATAATGGTTTTTTGAAACGTCTGGACCTGGAGTTTGGCCATGATCACGCCGTAGTAGATGATCCAAACCGCAAAAATCAGCATGGATAAATTACTGAAGTAGGTCAGCAGCGTTTTGAGTCTCGGCAATATTTGCACCGAGGCGTCGATTTTGATCATCATGCGCTTTCGGACCGCTGTAGCACATCCGATCAAGGTGGTGTAGATGATCACATGTCGAACAAGCTCATCGGGCCAGGCCAGTGTGTAGCTGAACACATACCGCAGGACCACACTGACGAACAGCGATATCAGGGCTACAAATACGGCTACAAATAAAGTCCACTCCTCAAAGAACGTCAGGATTTTATCCACGAAGGCAAGTATTTTTCCAAACATGGTCAGGGGATCCCGTTAAGGTTGTAGAAAAAAGGGCAGGAAAGTTCCTGCCCTTTTTCCGTTTTTATTGGCGGATTGGCTCGCTCCATCAAATGACTTATCGATTTGAGATCTCTTCTCGATATCAGCATCGTGAAGCAATTACGGCTTATATCCCATAAAATCCTGAACTTCCTTCAGGTAATCGGCCGGCCGATATTTGTCGCTTTTGTAAAGTTTGTTGATTTCATCTTTGTATTTCACGTGCGCACTATTGCCTTTTTGCTGCAACCATTTCAGATCCGCATCTGATAGCTTGTGAAATTGGATGCCGTTGGCGGTGGCCTTCTTGATCTGCTCCATCTCCTGGGCTTTGGTTTGCTCCCTGATCTGGGCGCAGACGTCATGCACCACATCTTTGAAGGTAGCTTGTAGATCGGCAGGTAATTTATTGAACCAGGCTTTATTAAAGATCCAGATAAACAGACCTTGGGCATAGTTCAGATAGGTATAATGCTTGGCCACTTCAAATTTTTTGGTGATGTTGCACACCATGGGGGTGTGGTCCAATCCGGTAATCACCCCTTGCTTAAGCGCCACAGGTACATCCGGCCAGGGCATGACCACGGGGTTGAGGCCCGCCTCTTTGTAGAAAAGCTGATTAACGGCCGCTTCGGCTGTACGGAATTTAATTTTCTTGGCGTCAGCGAGATTGAGCACCGGTCGGGTGGTCGCCCAGCCGTAATTACCATAGCCGGTGATATCCAGTCCCATGATGCCTTGGTGGTCCATGGCCATCATGTAGTGGTCGAACAATTTTTTGTTACCGACAAACTTGTCCAGCTTGTCAAAAGAGTTGATCAGAAAGGGCAGATTGACCAATCCAAAGCGCGGCCCCAGGTTGGTGGCCGCAACAGAGCTCACCGCCATCCCCTGAATGGCACCCATTTGAAGCTGGTTGAGCACCTCCACCTCTCCCCCCAGCATGGAGAAGGGTTTGTAATCAATGTAAATCTGTCCGTTGGTACGTTTCCACAGCTCATCGCGAATGGCAAATCCCGCGTAAACCCCCTTGAGAACCGGATGCGACACGTTTGAAACAATGCAGCGATACTTGGCGGTCGAGGGATCAAAACTCGGCTTCCAAGCATCCAATGATGGTTTTTTCTTAGCCAGTACCGGCGGAACCAATAACACCATACCCAACAGTCCAATTACGAGGATAAACCAAAGTTTCCTGCTTTGCATTGAAGCCTCCCTTCGATGAGCTAAAACAATTTTTATAAAATGAATGTCAATCATTTTGGAAAGAATGACATAATAGCTAAATAACAGCTATGCTTTTATAGTCAAGAGAAAACATCTTTCCAAATGCCGCCAAAGCGGCCAACTGACGCAATACTTAATTATCCCAAATCGTTGTTGGATCACGCGACCTCACATGTTCCCAGGTATGATCCGGTAACGGGAGTGACCAACGGATACCAAAGGGCCGAAATCCAACAAACCAGCACGCCATTCATTAATCCGTATCATATTCGATTGACCCAAAATTTGCAATCACAGGCACTATTTTTCATGGATTGAAAAAGATATGAATAGTATGTTAATGCAGAAATGATTAGATCTAATATTAGGTCCGGAACGGGATATCTGATGAACCCAAGTTCTTCTGAATTTCTTCAACCCACAGCGATAATCGACTACCATCATCCTGTAGTGGCTGAGTTTTCGCACAAGCATACGCAGGGTGTTCTCGATCCAAAAGAACGGGCCATTAAACTTTATTATGCCGTACGTGATGGTATCCGTTACGATCCCTATGCCATCGACCTGTCCGTAGAGGGTATGAGGGCCAGTACAACCTTGAACAATGGCCACGGGTGGTGTGTACCCAAAGCTGCGCTATTGGCCGCTTGCTGGCGGTGTATCGGCTTACCGGCAAAACTGGGATACGCCGATGTTAAGAATCATCTTTCCACCGCACGCCTGCGTGCGATCATGAAAACCGATATTTTTTGCTGGCATGGCTACACTTCAATCAACTTGGACCACAAATGGGTCAAGGCGACCCCCGCATTCAATATTGAGCTGTGTGAGCGGTTCCATTTGATACCGCTCGATTTTGACGGCAATAGCGATTCGATTTATCATCCCTTCGACCAGTTGGGAAACAAACACATGGAATACGTCCGCCAGCGCGGGGAATTTTCCGATGTACCCCTTGCTGAAATCTCAGCAGATTTTCGTCGCTACTTCTCGGATCACCCGAGTTTGGAGAGCTTTGATTTCAATAAAGATGTGGATTCGGAACCAACCGCTGAAAAATAGAGTTGATCTAGCTTTCAACACAATCGATTAATGTCCATTATCAAGGACATGGCCCCTTTGATAAAGATGCGGCCCAAACGGCACCACCCACTTTTAAATTACATTTATTTTTTGCGAAATAGTAACGCCTATCACTTCGTCATAGGTTTTTTTTCTGAACGTTGTCTTTCAATCTTTTCATGTGACCTCTGCCAAGCCCCTTTACCTCGCATCCAAGTTGAAAGTACCGGCTAATCAGATCATCGGAGAGGATTCCAAAACAGTCGATGATGGCCACCGGATGACCGGTCATTTTAATAATGTTTTCCGGATTAAGATCCAGATAGGCGCTGTGTCTTACCGCCAATACAACTGCATCAACACCCTTGAGCGTATCAGCAAGGTCTTTCTGGACTTTCAAGTCGGTAAGACCGTCTTGGTTTCTGAAAAAACGCTTTAACGAATGTCCTGGCGCAGGATAGGTGTCTTGTTTTTCAAATTCCCACCAATGCTTGACATAGGGATCATGGACTAAAACCTCCCCTCCCATTTCAGTCAATTTTCGCACGATGATCTCTGAACCACTGTAGCGCGTATCACCAACATCTTGGCGGTAGGATATCCCAAGCAATGCTATTTTGGATGCCGGCACAATCTTGCCCATGTTCCTCAAGGCATCCCTTACTAGCTGTGGTGGTCGCAATGCCCTTGTATCATTAATGTCTATCGACATAGGGGTGATCTTAAAAAGGTCATCATCAAAACCCATCAAGGTGTGGTAGGACCATACCCCCAAGCCGCCGTCTTTAGGCAAGCAATATCCTCCAATACCCGGGCCGGGGAATATCATGTTAGAGTGGGTCGGCCGGATTTTGATGGCATCGACTACTTTTGTAATATCTACACCGTTTCTTTCGGCGAAAACACTCCATTCATCCAAAAATGCCAATGTCGTAGCTCGATAAGAATTTTCGACGATCTTGCATGTTTCGCTTTCGATGGGCCGATCAAGCACAGTCAGGGGAAATTGTTCTACATTCAAAACTTCCGAAAGGAATTTAACAACTTTATCGCGAGCTTCTTGGTTAATACCGCTGCAAACTCTCCAGAAATCTCTAATGGAAGAAACATAGTTTCGTCCAGGCATTACCCTCTCGAAAGAATGGGCTAATAACGGCTCCACGTTGTCGAGCCCCCTTTTCTCAAAAGCTTTTTTCATGATGGGATATGCCACGTATTCCGTGGTTCCCGGCGGCACAGTGGTTTCAATTAAAACCAGACAGTTCGGGTTTACCTTTTGAGCGATTGCCTCTAGGCTGTTTTCCAGCGCACCAATGGCCGCGTGTCCTTTTCTTACATCGCCCAATGCCTCTTTTTGAAAATCGCACTGTACATCAACCACTACGACATCAGCCAGAGAGAGGGCATCGTAGCTGAAGGTGGCTGTAAGTGTTTTTTTATCAAGCACACAGCGCTTGATCATCGGCGCCACTTCAGGATCTTCGGCCTCGACAGGAGCGATTCCCCGATTAAGATAGGGGATCTTCCAATATGATCGAGTCGACGGGCGCTGCATACCGATAACGAACTTTGTTGGATTGTTTTCTGAGTCTTCCGAGTCAGCAACTACGCCGGCCATTACAGCTCCAACAAATCCAACGCCCATGACCACGACAATTTCTCGCCCAAGTTCGCGCTGCTTCCCCGTAATTTCTTTCAATCGCGAAGATTCCTTAAGATAATCAGCTTCCGATGGTAACATGTAGGTTTCACCATTCGGACTGTGCGAAATATTCTTTTCGGCTTCAGACATGCATCTCTCCTTCTGAATGAGGGTACAAAATTTTATGTTAAACGGTGCAAAATATCGTTATGGGTCGTCACGATTGATCTGCAGTTACGGATGGGACGACCATCACGGGGATCGTAGACTGGCGCAGCACGGATTTGATAGTGGCGCCGATGGAGGTTTTTGAGATCAGACCCTGCCGGGCACCCAAGATGATCATATCGCATTTGTATTTTTTGGAATAGTCAATGATATCCGGTACCACGTCCCCATCACTGATGACAATCTCGCGGGAATGATATCCGCAGGTTGCATCATCGATACCGGCCTGGCTGCAGAACTGGCTTAATGCCTTGCGAACGAGTTTGCTCGAAGATTTTTTCCCGATCAGCGCCTCCTGGGCGCTTTTTTGATGGGCTTCGACCATCTCATCCCATTGTTTTTTGCCCAGCAATCCCTGTAAATGGCTTTCAACATAATCAGGCATTTTTTCCATCACATGCAAAAGGATGATAGTAGCCTGCAAACGAATAGCTAACGCAGCAGTAAACTCAAATGCGTCGCGACAATTGTTTGAAAGGTTGGTCGCAAATAAGATGGTTTTTAGTGGTTTGAACATGTTGTCGTTCCCTTCAATGGTCTCTACGGTTATTGGCTACCGCACCAGAATTGGATGAATATTTCTCTGGGTATAGAGTCCAAATAGCGGTTATAGGATTCGAATCCGGTCAATGATAGCCGATAATACTACACTTTTAAATAATTGCAATTGATCATACAATTATAATTGGATGTAAAATCGCACACCTAATCCATGGTTGTCAAGATATGCAACCCGCATATTTGGCCAAAAAGCCCGGCTGCCTTTTTGCCGGTCAGTTGCTCTGTGTCCGGGTTTACGGCCACAATACGACCGGTTGGGTTCACAACCATGGCACCGCCTTGTAAGGTATCCACAATTGTTTCCAATCCATATAGATGGATAAGTCCATAGGCTGCTCCAATAGCGCAGCTGTTAAGCTGCAGGGTTAACAGTTGTTAACATAACACCACCCTATCTTTGCCGTCAGCGCCGGCTCAATTTAAATTACATTATATATTCAAATAGTTAAAATTAAGCAGCGTCACTGGCACAGCCATTGCTCACTGTGGTTCAGTGACGCTGGTGTTTTTTGGAGTTGGCTGAAACGACAGCATGCGGGTTTTCAGGAGAATTAAATCGACAAAGGTTGGGTTTGCGACTCAACAAAGGAGGTATTATGGGATTTTGGTCCGGAGTGAAAGAGAAATTTAATACGCATCGAGCCGCGGTTGTCTTGATTATAGCCGTATTTTTCTTATCGCCTGCGGCTTCCTGGGCCGCCGATGACACCCAGGCCTTGCACAAACAGATTGAGGCCATGAAGAAGCAGATGGAGACGCTTCAGAAAAAACTCGACCAGATAGAAACCCAATCCGACAAACAGTCCCAGGACACACATGAGATTGAAGAACGGCTTAATAAAGCCGAACTACACAGCGCCACGGACAAGCTATCCTTTGGGGTAGATTTTCGCACCCGGGCTGAAAGCCTTCATTACAATAACATCCGGGTGGCACCAGCGTCTTTGACCAACATGTTTTTTGCAGACTACCCGGCCGGGTTCAACGGGGGCACATTAGCCGAACTTCAAACCGCCATGGCCGGCATGGTCGCTGCCGGCATGATTCCAGCAGCTGAGCAGGTGGATGCCGACAACGACATTATTTATACAAATCGCCTGCGCCTGGAGATGAAAGCCCGCATCAATCCCCAATTGACCTTCGGCGGCCGGCTGGCGGCTTACAAAGTGTTCGGTGACAGCACCGGGGTTAAATTCAACCAGGGCAGCCTGGGAGATGTCACTTTTGACGGCAATACCTCCAGCTTGCCCCATGGCGATACGATTCACATGGAACGGGCCTATTTCAACTACAAGTTCGATACGGAAACCGTTCCCATCAACCTCTCCATAGGCCGACGGCCATCCACGGAAGGGCCGCCTCTGGAGTATCGCAACAATAGCCTGGAAGGCGGCTCTCCGTTGGCAACCATTATCAATTGGCAATTTGACGGCGCTTCGCTGACCTTCGGGCTGGAAGAGGTCGTGGGGATTCCAGGCGCTTCTCTTAAGCTCTGCTATGGGGTGGGCTTTGAAGGGGATTGGGGCAACAGCGGCTCGCTGGCCGGCAGTCAGCCCGCTGTTGATGATGTGCATATGTACGGATTGATTGCCGATCTCTACAACGATGATGTGACCAGTGCGGTGCTCACTTACGCACACGCCTCGGACATCACTGACGGTTTCACCGGACTGACGGTCATGCCGTTTATTGTTTCCCGGGAAGACCGCAATGGTGACGGCACTGATGAATATTACTTTACCGCCAACAGCGGCGGGTATGTCAGCCGGCTCGAACCCATGACCAATATTGGCGACTGGGATGCAGCCTCGTTGTTGCTGCGCACCAACCTGGCGGAGAAAGTGGCCGACGTGGACCTGTTTCTGTCCGGTTCTTGGAGCCATACGGAACCATCACAGATCTCAAGCAACCCGTTCTACGAAATCATGGGGCAAGGGTTGTTGAGTTCCAACGGCAACCTGGAATCCCAGGACGGGTACAGCATCTACGCGGGAATTGTCTTTAACCTGCCCTGGGACGCCCGCCTGGGTCTGGAGTACAATTGGGGGTCCGAATACTGGTTTAATTTCACAGGCGCTGAAGATTCCCTGGTGGCCAGCAAATTAGCAGCCCGGGGCCAAGTGTGGGAGCTGTACTGGCATCAGCAGATCATCGACAACTTCTTTGTCACCCTGGGCGGTCAGTACTATGACTATGAGTACACCGGCAGCGGCAATCCCCTGGGGGCTCCGGTCAAAATTTCCGAAGCCACTTCATTGGATAGCTTCAATGCCGTGATTGATGAAGTTTGGGTGGGTTACCTGTACGCAACCTTACGCTTCTAGAACCCATCTCGAAATAATTTTTTGGCCCAATCTCTGCGTTGCAGCCGAGTTTCAACTCCTCGGAATACAAGAGTATGCCTGCGGGTTGAAACTCGGCTCGGGTCGCCGCATCTTGAACCAAAATCTTTATTTTGAGATAGGTTCCAATGTGGCCGCGGCCTGGGCATTCAAGATTCAAACTTTAGCGGCGATAGTGATTCATGAGGATTCACAGGTGTCTACCGTTAATCCCTGGGGTTAACAGGTGTTAACAGATTCCTTTGACATCAACATTGATCGCCTGTGGTAAATTTAAGAAACAGTGAAATATTAAATAGTTGATGGTGTACTGGACCAGATCCTAAAGCCCTTTGGCCGCCTATTCGGATAAAGATTCCGGGTCGCCCTCCGGCAATCCCTTGACCACCATAACGCTGGAAGGCGTCCGCGATAGGATTTGCATGGGCATGCTGCCCCGCAGGCGCCGATAGACATCGTGACGCAGGCTGGCGCTAAGAAAAATAACGGCATCATCCCCGGCGGCTTCGGCAATGACTTCAGCCGGCCGCGACCCATGGGCGCGAATGATTTCAAAGGTTGCACCGGCAGAGTTCAGCCATTTCTCCAGACTGCGCAGATAACCCTCTGCGGTTTCAGCGCCATCCGCATCGCAGTCCGGGGTGCGCACCCAAATGACCTCCAGGGGGCCGGAAATAGCGGGCAGGAAACGCTTGAACATACCTAATTGCCGGCGGGCCGCCGTCGAACCGTCAGCGCAGATGACAAAGCGGCTGGCTGCCCGCCCGTCTCGGACAATGAGCACCGAAGTATGCAGATCCAACACCAGCTTACGGGTATCATCGCCCAACACGATTTTATGCAGCCGGCCGCGAAGTGGCGGCGCGATGATCACCAGCTCATAACCATGCTTGTCGATTTCGAGATTGAGGGTCTCGATCTTGTGGCCGAAGCAAACGTAAAAGGGAATCCTTTTTTCGCTCTTGCCGCGACAGACAAACAAATGGCCGTTGGGCAGTTCCCGGACCTGGATGTTTCGGGTTTCTCCAGGATCCAGCAATTCTTCTGCACACAACACGTCCACAGCGCGGGCTAGCACCTGGAGCCCCGTGGGCAGGTTCTGGCGGTCGGCCAGATCCACTTCGATCCCAAAGGGCGGCGGCGGATCAATGGCATGGGTTTCCGAGCGAACAGTGATTACTGCCAGATCGGCCGCCAATTTCCGCACCAGCTGAGCGGCGAAACGCAGCGCCCATTCAGATGAAGGACTGCCGTCACAATAGACCAAAAGTTTCATGGTATGCGCTTTCTGTTGATATTACGTTATGGTCAATCTTCGCCGGGGGTGCCGCCTTTGCGCACAACACCACCCGCGGACAGCATGCATAATCGCGGCTGCACCCCTTCACCGAATATCTCCCAATTACCCTTCTTCAAATCCGGGCATTCTTTAAAAACCGCCGCTGTGCAGCCCTCACAGATTACCGAGCAAAAAGAATCCCGCATGGCCTGCCGAATCGCCTTGTAGGTGGTCGTATGAACATTCTTGTGGCCGATATCCTTGAGCAGCCCGGAATTGTTTAATACGGCGAAGACCCGGTGGTTGACCCGGGATAGGTAGAGTCCACCACCGCGGCTATGGATATCTTCCAAAATATTCTCGATGATGTGCACACCGCTGGCATCCATGATGTTAACGTTGTGCATGCGGATCAGCAGGTTGGCCACATCGGGATGATGCCGCATGCGGCGCTGCAGGTCTTCCAGCACAAAAGCGGTCGAACCGAAGAAGAGTGAGCCTCTGATCTGGAGGATATCCATTTGGCAACAGGTTTGCCCCTGAAGAAAGCCGCCCATCTTTCCGGTTTCAGGATCGGGCGCCACCGAATAAATGCGCGGGCGGGATGTCTTGGCCAGGTGCAGGCCGATGGAGAGCAACACACCCACGTAAATCGAAAATTCGATATTGATCAGCACCGTGACCAGAAAGGTCACCGCCATCACAGCGGCATCCGAACGGGTGGCCTTGACGGTGCGTATGATATCGTCCACCCGGATGAGTTGATACGCCACCACGATCAGGACGCCGGCCAGGGCGGCAATGGGCAGCTTGGCTGCCAGGGGGCCGGCAAGCAGGATGGCCGCAGCCACTGCCAATCCTGAAATGACGCCGCTCATGGGCGTCTTGGCCCCTGAGCGGAAATTAACTGCCGAACGTGTAAAAGAGCCACTGCATGGATATCCGCTGAACAAGGCGGCGCCCAGATTGGCCAATCCCTGGCCGATGAATTCTCGGTTGACGTTCAACCTTTGACGGGTCTGCTCCGAAATGGTGCAAGCGATGGACATGGCCTCCATAAGCCCTAGAATGGAAATGGCCAGGGCCGCCGGCGCCAGACGGCCGACTTGTTCTAAGCTCGTCCATCCGGGAAATCTCAGCGGTGGGATACCACCCGTAATGGCCCCCACCACGCGTACCTGCTGCTGGTCCAGATGGAAAAAGGACACCGCCGCGCCCACCAGGACCATGGCGGCCAGCGTGCCTGGGAAACCGGGGCGCCAGCGCTTGAGTACCAAGATAATGGCGATGGTCGCCAATCCAAGAACCGCGGTCGCCGGATGGATTTGGTCCAGGTGGCCCAGCAACTCAAACAGGGAGCCGATAAAACTGCCGCCGGGCGAGACCTGAATGCCCAGCAACCCGGGAAGTTGTTTAAATGCGATCAGCACGGCGGCACCGCCGGTAAACCCGAGCAGCACCGAATGGGAAACATAATTGAGCAGCGCCCCCAGTCGCGCGAAGCCCATGGCCAGCCGGATTAAGCCGGCCATAGCCGCCAAGAGCAAAGCCAGTTCAAGATAAGTAGCACTTCCCGGCGCGGCAATGTTGTGCAATGCGCTGAATACCAGCAGGGAGGCCGTGGTGGTGGGACCGGTGATCAAATGATCCGAACTGCCCCATAAACACCCGATGATGGTCGGAACAATGGAAGCATACAACCCGTACTGCACCGGTAGGCCGGCAATCATAGCGTAGGCCATAGACTGAGGAAGCGCCACCACCGCCACCGTCAGACCTGCAAACAGATCGGCTTTAAAATGGCGCGGCCTGTATCGTCGCATCCAGGAAATGAACGGTAGAATATCGTCAAGTTGAACGTACACCAATGCACCTTTCATATCTTAGAAAAAAATTAGGGACTTGCTTTTTGGATTTTTTGCGTCGCCGAGTATGTCAAATTGTTGCTTGTGTGTCAAACCTATTGTCAATACAGCAAGTTGTGCAGGGTAATATTGGGCCGGCAGCCGCTGAAACAGGTCAGATCCGAAATCCTTGTGTCGCTATTGGATCATGGTATTGGGACACGATGGAAATAAACGTTTCAAAATAATTTGTTGTTTTCATTTACATTAATGTCTTAATGTTTGCCACATAGCGAAGTTTTAACGACTTGTCGGGTGGTGTTTTAACGAAGCCTGAAGACGGCAGCCTCCATGCGAAGACGGGATCTTGTACCAAAATCCGTTTTTTGAGATGGATTCTAATCTGTTTTGCGATGATCGCCAAACGCCTCCATGTAACGCTCGAGTGCCTGGTGATTCATGGGCTCAGCCATATAGTAGCCTTGGGCGTATGCCACATCGAGGGATCGAAGATAGTCAAGTTGCGCTTGATTCTCCACACCCTCAGCTATAATGGTGATACCCAGCCGGTGTCCCATGAGCACGATTGTCTCGGTCAATGAGCGATCTTCGCTATCCTCCGGCAGCCCACTGACAAAGGTTCGGTCAATTTTTAGATAGTTCAACGGAAAGCGCTTGATATAGGCCAACGACGAATAGCCAGTACCGAAATCATCCATTGCCGAGGCCACTCCCAACTCAGCCAGGCGCCGAAAATTTTCTATGGCTGCTTCACCGCTGTGCAGAAAGAGATTCTCCGTGATCTCCACACAAAGCTCAATATCGATTTCAGATGCCTGTTCTGCAGCGGCCTCAATGGTCCGCCTGAATTGCTTTTCGCAAAAGTAGGTAGGCGACACGTTCATTGCCAGCAAGAATGATTCAGGTCGTTGCCACCAAAAGGCGGCATGCGCCAGTACGGTTTTAAAGAGCCAGTCAGTGATGGTGCGAATCAATCCGGTCTGTTCGGCAATCGGAATGAACTCGGCGGGTGGAATCTCACCCAACTCCGGATTTTCCCAACGCAGCAGCACTTCGGCGCCAACTAGTGCGCCATCGACAAGCCGGATGATCGGATGGTAGACCGGATAAAGCTCTCCCATTTCCAGTGCATGTCTAAGTCGCGTTTCCAGCGCCATTTTTTCCTGAATTTTCTTGTTCATTTCCGGAGTAAAAAAACAGAAAGTATTTCGTCCCAAGCGCTTGGCTTCATACATGGCGATGTCAGCATGGCTCATCAATGTGCCTACATCTTTACCATCATCCGGAAAGAGGGCGATGCCGAGACTCAAGGTGATATTGATTTCGCGGCCATTCAAGTAAAAGGGAGATTTCACACAGGCTACCATGCGGTTAAGAATAATCTTTAACTCCTCAATGGGATTATCAAGATCGGGTACCAAGGCCATGAATTCGTCGCCACCAAGACGGCACAGGGTGTTCTCAGCGCGCAGTTGCCTATGGATTCGTTTCGATACCCGGATCAGCATATCGTCACCTATAGTATGACCTAGGCTGTCGTTGACCATTTTGAAATTGTCCAGATCGATGTAGATGATTCCGATATGGCTTTGGCGGCGGTTTGCATACTGTAGCATCTGCTGCAGACGATCGAAGGCCAGAAAGCGGTTCGGAAGACCGGTCAACTGATCGTGGGTGGCCTGCTCCAACAACTTCTGCTCGAATGCTTTGCGTTCCGTGATGTCCTCTTTGACTGCCAAATAGTGCGTGGTCTTGCCGTTTTCATCCCGAATGGGTGCGATAACACACGACTCCCAGCAGATCCTGCCGCTTTTTCGCCGGTTGCGGAACTCACTTTTCCAGATATCATTGCTGATGAGCTTCTCCCGTATCTGAGCCAACTCATTGGGATTGTTTGTATCGCCGCCGAGGATATGTATCTCCTTACCGACAACCTCATCCCGGTCATATCCCATGACATCGCAAAACTTCGGGTTGACATATTCGACACTGCCGCGCAGATCAGTAATCACCACGGATACCGGACTCTGCTCCACCGCCAGGGAGAGCTTTTTCAGCTCCAGATTGGCGTGTTGCCGCTGTCGTACCTCTTCCGCCAAGCGCTGATTGGTGGCAAGCAGTGCTCGGCGATCAATGTTGATATCATTCATCATGTTATTGAAACACTTCGCCAGATGCCCCAGTTCGTCATGTGAATAGATCGATACCTGTTGGGTAAAGTCACCCTCGGCAACTCGCTCTGCTCCGTTCTTCAGTGCATTGACCGGGTTGAGCACATAGAGTTTAAAAATGGTAAAGATAAAACCCGCGAGCAAGAGCACAATGGCGCCAAAAATTATCATTAGATCTTTGACCACATGCCGGGTGTCTGCGATCATTCGCGAGGTATCCATTCCGATGACGACACGCCCCAGTTTATCTCCGTTTTTTGTGATAGGGAAGGCGCAGGTGGTGATAGGATCGGAGGGGTTGGGGCGGCCGCCATCTGCTGAATCGAGCTGGCGGATCCATTCGTCAAGTTGTTGGGGTTGGATGCCGGCAGGAAGATAGGTGGTCATCGGTGAGCCATCAGCAGAGAGGATCTGGGCAAAACGCACATCCTCATCATCACTGATCTGGCTGATGTAACGATCCAACGTGGTGACGTCGAAAGTATAGATAGCTTCAGGACTGATCAACGCAATAAAACGACCGAGTGCATCAACCTTGCTAATCAAGCTTTTTTCCAGCAGCGCTTGTTGCACTGAGTAGACATAATAGGCTGACCCGCCCAGCGTCAGAAACAGTACAACGCTGATCCAGAACAGGAAGCGAAAACGAAGGCTTCGATACAGGGTGTCGGCTCCTGGTTGGTACCTATGGTTTTGGTGCTCAACGCCCATAGACAGCTCTAACGATTTTTCGGTGAGGATCGTAGTCTTTGTCCGTGACGGGGTTGAAGGCGCTCAAGCGGGCCTGTTGGAGGATCTTTCTGCCTTCTTCGCTCTGCTTGAGATTGACCAATAAGGTCTGCAGTCGCCGTTTGAACGCGATGGGCATCTCCTGTTTAACAGCCCATGGCAGATGCGGAAGCGGCTGACTGACCGCAATCACTTCGAGTTGATTGACGTCGATTTTGGAGGTGACGATAGGCAGACGTCGCACCACCTCACCGGCACCCCCGGCGTCGGCGCGCCGCAGGTAGGTGGCCAGCACAGCATTCGGCGGATTGATGGCATAGGCTTCTGTATAATCGTGCTTAGTCAAACCGGCCTGCCTCAGTAGATAGGTGGGGACAATATAGCTCATCATCGCGCGCGGTCCACCTCCAAACAGTATCTTTTTCCCTTTAAGTTCAGAAAGTTGTCGAATACCGGCGTCCTTCCGGACATAGATGGCACCCATGATGGTCGCTTCACCAAACTCCTCATTCTGCACCAGAGCGTCGTAGCCCAGATCGTCGTGAGTGCTGATGTAATCGAAGGGATTAAGATGCACCAAGTCGTAACGGCGTTGCTTCAGGTTTGATAGAAAAGTGTCGAAGTCGGGTGACATCTCCAGCGTTACCGGCCTTGCTATTTTCTTTGCGAGATGGCGGGAGAGAGGACGAAATAGTTTGACCGTGGTTGCCGCATCCCGACGTGGGAAAATCCCCATAACCAGAGGTTCGGCAGCGTTAGATAGCGTACTCCAGCACACAAGAATCGATAGCAGTAACGGAGCGACGAGGTGGCAGGCACCCTTAAAGAGCGGTGGAGAGTAATTTTGAGCAGGCGCAGATAGAACTACCATATAAGGTCCAATGGGCGCAATTTCAAACCATCCAAGACTATTAATATACAATAAAAATAAACATTTGTCAAAATAAAAAGCAAATACGTTGAAACAAAATTTTACAAGAATTTCGGATGGAAGGCGCAGGGCGGGTTTGCTGCCGATAGGTGTTATTTGCTGAGCTCTTTTCGAATAGCCATGCCGATAGTCATTAAAGAATAGGGCTTTTTTACATATTGTCCGGCTCCCAAGCAAATGGCACGACGAACATCTTCGGTTTCTGAGTATCCGCTGACCAGGAGTGCGCGTTGGTGGGGATGCATCTTGAGGATTTCCTCATAGGTTTCCAATCCTCCCATGCCCGGATCCATAATCATGTCCAGCAGAACCAAATCGGTACAATGGTTGCGCAAGTAAGCGACAGCTTCTTCACCACTGCCTACGGTATATGGTGCATAGTTCAAGTTAACATCTCCGTGGCGATTTGACGTTGGTCCTCTACGTCGTCTACCACCAAGATGGTTTCACCATCTCCAAGGAAGTCTTCCAGTCGTTCGGTCTCTCCATCATCACCCAATGGTTTGCGTGTCGCCGGAAAATAGATCGCAATGGTGCTGCCTCGCGTCAATTCGCTGTCAACGCTGATATATCCCTTGTGATCTTTGACGGTCCCCCAGACCACAGCCATACCCAATCCGCTGCCGCTGCGGCCCATTTTTTTGGGTATAAAACGGTTCGAAAATTCGATTCTGATCCTCCGGCGCAATGCCCACACCGGCATCGCTCACAGACAGGACCACATAGTCTCCCTCTTCCACCGTCTCGTATCCCTTAATCGGGCGATCCACATATCGATTTTCAACCTCGATAAGCGCCGTTCCGCCATCAGGCATGGACTCGGCCGCATTGGACACCAAGTTCATCAAGGATTTAAACAGATGGACTGGTGAACCCTTGATGTTGCATAGATCGTCTCCACCCCGATAGGAAAAGGTGACATCGGGATGATGAATTTTTAACTTGTCGTGTTCCGGGCTGCCCAAATACTCCTGAATCACAAGATCGAGTTTCACCACCTCTTTAACCATAACACTGCGCCGAGCCAGGGTCAGCATATCCTGAACAATGGCGGCCGCTTTTTCTCCGCTTTGCTTGATGGTTTGAATCGGTCTTCGCAGATGGCTCTTATCGGGGAGTTTGAGTAGCAGCAGCTCGGGATAGCTTACAATTCCGGTTAGAATATTGTTCAAATCATGTGCAACGCATCCGGATAGTTCACCTAATGCTTCCATTTTCTGGGCTCTCTGCAGCTGAGCTTCCAGTCGCTCCTTTTCCGATATATCAATGAAGCATTCAAGTAGGTGCGGCTGATCATCTAGTTGAATGCGACAGTTTGTATTTTAATATGGGAACTTCTCGTCCTCCTGCTTTAACAAGCATTCGGTTTGATTTGTCGATTTGCATCTGCAGATCAATGGTGTCGCATTCGCCTTTTTGCCTATGACGAATAAATTGATGAAATTCGGAACCGATGACCTTTTTCAACGGCATACCGATGATCTTAAGCGCTGCCGGATTGGCATCTCTTATGATTTTTGTGGATTCATCGATAATCAGGGTGCCTATTGGGAGCTGATCGAGAATAATCTTAAATCGCTGTTCGTTTTCCCGTAAAGCAGTTTCTGCCCGACGACGCTCCACTACCTCTGCATTCAAGCGGGTATTGGCTTCCTCCAGTTTCGTGTGTTCCCTTTCCAAAGTTTTGGTTGTCAGACGTACCTGCTCATATCGACTCTGTATCAAGGCGATCATTTGATGCTGAAGCAATATTCCCAACCAGATGAAGATGGATCCGGTGAGGAAAATGAATCCGATAACAAATTCGCTGAGAAAAGAAATCTTGATTAGGATCGCCACCGCCACCGCCAGGTAGCCCACCAGAAAAAAACCATCAACCCCTGTTGGAAACGACTCAGCACGCCCAAGCGAATATTCTGCATGAGATCAAATCGCTTCATCACGGCAACAGTTTTTCGGAACCGAATGATATTGATGAACATGATTCCGGAACTAATGAAGATCAAAACGCTGATCAGAATTCTTGTGTAATCGCTCATCAGAGACCCGTTAAATTATAGAGCTATCTAAGCACAACATGATCGGGGGATATAGCCCTACAGCTTGCCATAGGTATCATTGGTTTATGGAAAACACTTCTAAAGTGATACAGCATTCTTAAATCCAATGTCAAACAGCCGCCTGTGTAAATTTGTGGACCGGGTCTTCGCTCGGTGCTTAAATAAAAGCTCCGGAGCTCCGATGTACTTTACCCCATCGTTGCAAAAGTCGGAGGGCTTTAGAGCCAAGGCGACCAAGGGTGAAGCCGTAGTAAACTACTGCGAATCCCGCCACGGCGGGACAACGAGGGATCTGGAGTCCTCCGGCTTTTGCAACGATGGGATTTACTTAACTTTTGCGTGATCCCACAGTTCTTTTAAAAATCGTTTGGCTGTGCAACTGTTGGGCAACCTCTGCGGATGGAGGCAAAAAGCTGTGACCACCTTTCGATTGCAGCGGTTTCAATTCCAATTCCCAGACCGGCATCTGTGGGAACGGGTGCTATGCCTCTGAGACCGAATGATATGTTTTCGTTCGCAAGATCTTCTTTGAGCACATATTTGGAAAAGGATCCTTCCAGATAGGCCGCCTCAGGGCATATCACGGCTAAATTACGGCCGGCAAAAGACAAGATGGCCGTCTCACCCACATGGGCGCCCAAAACCACTATCATGTGCTTTAACCTTGCCCGTTGATAAATCGTATAAGCCTTTTGAAAACCGCCGCAGCTGGACAATCGAATATTGAGGCCGTGGCACAAATCGTTTTCGATCAGATAGTGCGGTCCTTTCGGCGTATACATAGATTCATCTGCGATGATCGGAATATCACTGTTCTCCGATACTTTCTTTAACCCGTTCAGATCGTCTTTGGCGACCGGCTGTTCAATGGCTGAAAGATGGACGCGATGGGCTGCTTTGATAAAAGCCATTGCCGCATCTACGCTAAAAGCACAATTGGCATCCACTCGGATTTGAATATCGCCGCCGAGCATTTTTCTGATGGTTTTTAGCTGCGCAATACTGCTTTCGATATCAATTACTTTTATTTTTAACGCGGTCAATTTTAATTTTTTGACCAGCTCGATGTAGGTGGAAAACTCCTTTTCGCTTCTAATGGAGGGAATGACACCGGAGTAAGTTAAAGATTTCATTTTATGACGATTTATAAATAGATGATATAGCGTCTTCTGCTCTACTCTGGCCCAAATGTCGAGCAGCGCTGTTTCCACCGCACACAAGGCAGCGGGGTTTTTAATGGCGATATCGGCATCACCCAGTTCATGGAGCAATGCGAACAATTCGTAACTTGATCCAATCCTCCGTCCGCACATCTGTTGCGACAAGACCTTTGCAGCAATCAGGCTTTGATCAAATTTTTCCCCGGTTACATATTGTCTAGGTGTTCCTTCACCAACACCTTTATTTCCGAACTGATCCTGCACGACAACGATAATGCTTTGCGTTTTTGTCCTGGAATACAGATTGTGTCTGATGGTTCTTGCAAAAGGGATGTTAAGATTATAAATGTTAATGCAATGAATTTTCATGACATTCAAAATGCTTTCTATATCTTGTAAAGTCCAAGTAAAATTTTGGCCATTGATACCATTGTTGAGGATCTTGATAGATATACTGCTCTAACAGGTGCCAGGCGGCCTCATAAAGCGAAAAGCAATCTTTTCCATCTGCGAGCGGATGAATAGATAGTTCGTACCCGTTTTTTATGCGGTGAATAATTCCAAAACCGCTAGGTGCTTTCGATCTTCTATACAGGATATCTAAAGTCCGGTCTTTTGGGATAGTGTGCCCAAACAATTGAATTGTCTCCATTCTGCTCGGCCGCCAATTGTGAATTTCATCGCACATGGTAATCAATGACCTGCCCTTCTCAATCGCCTGCAATGCCTTGAAAATAACATTGGTGCTGTCCGCATCTATCAGTTCCAAATCCACTGCTTTTGATTTGTGAGCGAGCGTCTCTTTCAGCTTGGCCGTCTTGAATCGTAAAATAATTGAGGGACGATAGTGGTTGGCTGCAAGAAACAGCGGAACATACTCTACAGCCCCAAAATGACCTGTAACCAAAATACAACCGAAGTTGCATTTTATTCTTTGATCGATCCATTCTTTTCCGGTAATCGAAACATGTCTGTTCAAATACTTCATCATTGTGGAAAGCGATTTGTAGGCATTGACCATTTTTTCAGAGTAATGTTCAAATATGCCTATGTATGTCTTTAAAAGAATACATTGAAGCCGTTTATTGCCATATCGTGACCCTAATACATACCTGAGTGATTTTGAGAGGTTTCTTCGTTCTTCATGTTTAATGCCGTAGTAGCAAAATCCGATCATGGATAGGTATCGGCGAAAGACTGAAACCGGCAAAAGTCTGGCCAGGCGAATGTTGGGCTGCTGCTGAAGGAATCTGCTTAAATCCGTCCCGGCAGACGGCCAAAGTTTAGGCATAAGTTTACCTTTGAAAAGCGGAAGGTAGAGACTTGCTTTTAATGCCATTGAGTATGACGACCTGCCGTTTGCGTGTCAATACCGTTGTCACTGCAGCTATGTTGGACCATTTGATTGAAAAAATAAGCGATATGCTTTATTGATTATTGCAAAGCGATTCATGTTTCGCGTCGTTTTCCAACGCCTCACATAAAGGACATATACCGATGAAATTGGTCCAGCGAAAAACCATGGATTATCAGTGCCATGACATCCATAAAGGGTATACCCAACAAACCCTGCATTTTGATCTGGGAACGGATGCCGTCGATATCAAACCGGTGCCGGACAAAATGCGCGAACTCTTTATCGGCGGCAAAGGCTTTGACCTATGGATGCTGTGGCAAGCCATTCGGTCCACCACCCGCTGGGATGATCCTGAAAATGCGCTGTGCATTTCCTCCGGCCCCATGGGCGGTACCCCGACCTACCCCGGTTCGGGCAAAAGCATTGTAACCGCCTTGTCTCCTTTGACCCAGTCGGTTATGGACTCCAATGCAGGGGGTTATTTCGGCCCTTATCTTAAATTTGCAGGATTCGATGCCCTTGAAATTCAAGGCAAAAGCGCTGAACCCACTGTGATCTTCATCGACGGATTGACCCGTACCCTATCCATTTATGACGCTCAAGGGCTACCTGAAGATGCTTATGCCCTCTCCATGGAGCTGACAACGCACTTTTCCGAGGGCAAGCATCGCAGCATTTCGGTGGTCACAGCCGGCCCCGGCGCAAAAAACACCCTTATGGGTTGTCTCAATTTTTCCTGGTATGACGCCAAGCGCAAGCGGGTGCGCTACAAACAGGCGGGACGCGGCGGCATGGGAACGGTGTTTGAGAACAAAGGTCTAAAAGCCCTGGTGGTCCGCTGGGACAGTGTCTCTTTGGGAACCAACCAGCCTGCGGACAAGGACGCCCTGCGTAAAGTGGCTAGGCTGCACTCCAAGGAGATTGTCACCCTGGATCCCAAGCAGAATGAAATGGCTCGCATCGGCACGACCCACTTGGTTTCCATCATGAACGACTTTGACTTGCTGCCCACCCACAACTTTCGCTATGGTCAGGATCCGCGGGCCGCACTCATCGACCGGACGGTATATGAAAAATTGTTCGATCCGGGACATGACGGCTGCTGGTTGGGATGCACCGTGGCTTGCGCCCATGGTGTGCGCAATTTCATCCCCTTGACCGGCGCCTACCGGGGAAAACCGGTATTTGTGGATGGACCGGAGTATGAGACGATTGCCGGGTGCGGCTCCAACCTGGGTATTTTCGACCCCTACACCATTTTGGAAATGAATTTTTACTGCGACAATTATGGATTGGACACCATCTCGGTGGGCACGAGTATCGCATTCATTATGGAGTGTTTTGAATTGGGCCTGATCAATGCCGATCATACCGGTGGACTGCCGCTAAATTTCGGTAACCGCCTCGCCGCCCTGGAACTGTTGCACCAAATGGCCCGCGGCGAAGGTTTCGGCAAGATTGCCGGATTGGGAATCCGGCGGATGAAAACCATTTTTGCCGAAGAATACGGCGCGGATGCCGCCGTGCTGGCTGATATCGGCATGGAAGCCAAAGGGCTGGAGTTCAGCGAATACATGACCAAAGAATCTCTGGCCCAGCAGGGAGGCTACGGCATGGCCCTCAAAGGCGCCCAACATGACGAGGCCTGGTTGATCTTTTTGGACATGGTGCACAATTTCATGCCAACCTTCGAGCAAAAGGCGGAGGCACTACACTGGTTTCCCATGTTTCGAACCTGGTTTGGTCTGTGCGGGCTGTGCAAGCTGCCCTGGAACGATATCGTGCCGGAGGACAACCAACAAACACCTGAACCGGCCAAGGTGATGAAACATGTTCAGTGGTATGCTGAGTATTTTTCCGCCGTAACCGGGCGCAAAGTAAAACCGGATGACTTGATCACCATGAGCGAGGCGGTTTACAATTTCCAGCGTATCCTCAATCTGCGGGTGGGCTTCGGCCGCCGGGAGCACGATAACCTACCCTACCGCGCTGTCGGCCCGGTGACTGTGGACGAGTATGAATCACGCAAAGATCGCTACGACAAACAGCTCGGCCAGATCCACGGCGCCGAGGCCGTTGCAAAGCCTGTGGATGAAAAAGTGGCATTGCTACGCCAATACCGTGAAAATCAATATGAAAAACTTAAGGATGCCGTGTATCAGCGTCGGGGGTGGACATCGGACGGCATTCCCACGGTAGCCACCGTCAAACGACTGGGCATCGATTTTCCCGAAGTCCTGGAAGTCCTTAGAGTCAACGGAGTGACGAGATGATAAAAGTCGGGGACCAGACCATGACCTGGCAGCCGGGCCTGACCCTGGCCCAGGTGATGGAATCCCTTGAGCAAGGACACCTCTATGCAGTGGTGCGCCTTAACGGCCGACTGGTCTCCAGACCCGATTTTGCCAAAACCCGGGTCCCGGAAGGAGCCGATATCCAGCCCCTTCCGTTGATTGCCGGCGGGTAGGCTTTGAAACCATTTTAAAGAATGATAGAACTTGCGGCTTTTCGACGATATCGATAATGAAGCCCCCCTTATTTCAGGTCTATTGCTTACAAAAAAATTGTTCGGAGAGAAAATGACGAATTTCAACTTTGTACTATTTTCTCCCGCTTCATGCGGATTGGCCTTTCCAAACAGCAGTGTGCGGGCAAAAGAACTTTTGCCTAAATATCTTGAAGGCCTTGAAGCTATTAAAAAAAATGGTGAATATATGCGAATCGTTGAAAAATACTGGGGAAAAGCAAATGTTCAAAAGGAAGCGCTGCCACCGGATTTAATGCAATATGGTGTTGATAAAGTAGATATTGAACAATTTAGTAAATATGACAGGGAACCATGGGGGAAGATAAAGAAATAGTCATTCCGTGAAAGTTTATTCTCTGCACCTATAGTTGCCACTCGTTTACCGGGCAAACAAGCGAAAGTTCAGACTGCTGGAAAAATCGGTTTTTCTCAGCTCCTGTCAAGAATATGATCCTTCTGTTTTTTATCCAATTCTTTTCTGACCGCCTTTCCGATCTCTTCTAGGATGTAGGGTTTTTTGATGTAGCCCCCGGCTCCAAGTCTTTGAGCTTGCCTGACCCTTTCTGTTTCAGAAAACCCGCTGGCGATGATGGCCTTCTGGCCGGGATGCAGCTCCAGTATCTGTTTATACGTATCCAGTCCGTCAATCCCCGGGTCCATTATCATGTCCAGCACAAGCAGGTCCGGGGTATCTGACCGTAGATACGCCACCGCTTCCTCCCCGCTTTTGGCAGTCGACACACGGTAGCCCAGTCTGGTTAAAAACTGGCTGGCAATCTCCCTTTGCTCTTGCACATCGTCCACGATCAGGATTTTCTCACTTCCCATGTAGGTATGAAGCGGGGCATTGTTTTTTTCAGCTTTCAGCTCCTTCCGAGTAACCGGGAAATAAAGATCGCATGCCGTGCCTTCCCCCCAGGTGCTTTTTAAATCGATATATCCCTGGTGGTCCTTCATGGTGCTCCAGACGACAGACATGCCCAACCCGGTTCCGCTCATTCCCATTACTTTTTTGGTGTAGAATGGCTCAAATATCTTTTTTAAATCCCCGGCGGCTATTCCAGTGCCGTTGTCAATTATGCTAAAGAGAACATAATCACCCTCGTCGACTTCCTCATATCCGCTTATCGGACGGTCAACGTATTGATTCTTTGTGATTATGCGGACAGTGCCTTCATTGACAATGGATTCCGCCGCATTGGTCACCAGGTTCATGATGGTTTTCAAGATGTGATGAGAGGACCCTAAAATATTAAGGAGCCGCGGATGGAGGTCAACTTCAAATTCGACGCTTTGATGAAATGATTTTAATTTTTCAAATTCGGCAGATTCAATGAATTTGTCTACAATCGCGTTGAGGTTTACGACTTCGGTTACTACAACCCCCCTCCTGGCAAGCGTCAGAAGATCCTGAACAACGGCAGCGGCTCTCAGGCCGGACTCCTTGATCTTTTCTATTGGCCTTCTCATCGGACTGTCTTTCTGGATGTCGCTCAACAGTAAATCAGGATAACCCACAAGTCCGGAGAGGATATTGTTAAGATCGTGCGCAACTCCCCCGGCGAGGGTTCCGATCATTTCAAGCTTTTCGGCACGCGTCAATTGCTCTTCCAGTTTCTTTCTTATGCTCTCAGAACGCTCCTTTTCTTCTATCTCGCGGATTAAATCCTTTGTTCTTTCTCTGACGCGATGTTCAAGATGCTGATGGGCCTTCAACAGCTCGTCTTCTTTCATGCGAAGCTCTGCGATAGAGTCTTCAAGCTCCATTCGTTTTTGCCGAAGTTTGGTGTAGGTTTTATCCCGGGTACTTTCAAAGAGGTATCCTAAAAAAAGGACGCACAAAGATGAAGGTATGAATCGGATGGTAAAGTCGTGGGGATATTTGGCCGCTGGATCAGGCCACAGCACAAACAAGTATATATATGCCGGGATAAACAAGAGCAGGGTTGCAATCGCCCCCTCTTTTTTCCCCATTAAGTACAGGGTGAACAGCGGATAGGTATAGTACCATAAAAAACCAGTGTTACCCGCACCTCCTGAAAAGAACAAATAGTAATACAGCATCGTCATGATACTGATGCCGGCATAGATCGGGGGCCTGTGGTTCATTGATTTGCGATAGTAGATTATACAGAAAATCAATAGAACCGCCGCTGACTGGTCCAACAGACCGACGACCTTAATTCCTTGCCTGTAAGAAAGCACGCCGACGATCAAAAGGACCACAATTGCGAATAAGGTTATTGAATTTACAAGCAGCATCTGTCGCACTTGCTCGTAATCATTCCTCTGCGCATAGATGTCCACCAGGAAAACCCTGTTAAGAATACTTTTAAATAGGCTTACAACGGGATTCAATTTTCGTTCCGAAAATTCATTTTTTTCTATTTTATTCATATCACTATCGTTGAGCAACAATGGTGGACATAATTAAGTATGTACAATCTATGCTTATGTGTCAAACGATAGATTGATCCAATATGTCGCATGGCTTGGAGATGGTCGAGTTTGTGAGTTTGAGCAGTATTTTATAGGTTGGCATGGCCATAGCGTAATGGCTGCCCGCGATCGTCTCACCGCCGGACAATCCACGTGCAGCCGCCGCACCGGTTAATGCAGTACTTGTGCTTCAGGCAGCTACAAGGCCGAACCGGCTTGCTTGAAGCTCTTTTCTATGGCTGGAACACGGATAATTAATAAAGGTCAGACTTTAAACTGGTCCACCATCTGTTTTAGATTATCCGACAGTTTGGCGAGCTTTTGGGCGCTCTGATTTACCTGGCTGCTGTTGGTTGACATCTCGTTCATCAATACGCTCACATTGGCGATGTCATGGGAGATTTCGCTTGAAACCGAAGAGCTCTGGTTGACGTTTTCGTTGACTTCCTGGATTCCTTGGGAAGCTTGGGTCACGTTGCCGGCAATCTCCCGGGTCGCAGCCGACTGCTGCTCAACCGCGATGGCTATGCTGGTCACTACGCTGCTGACGTTTGCGATGACCTGGTTGATCTCCGTGATTTGCCCCACTGTGGTTGAGGAGGTGCCTTGAATGCCTTCGATTTTTTTCTTGATGTCCTGGGTGGCTTCAGCAGTTTGTTTGGCCAGTTCCTTGATCTCATTGGCAACCACTGCAAAGCCTTTTCCCGCCTCACCGGCACGGGCCGCTTCGATGGTGGCGTTCAATGCCAGCAGGTTGACCTGCTCCGATATATCCGTGATGGTTTCTATGACTTTGCCGATGGAATCGGCAGCATTGCCCAATCGGTCCATGTTGGTCGAGGCATTGTTGGCCTTGTGGCTTGCCTCGTCGGAAATTCCTTTGGCTTTTTCAGCGTTCTGCGCAATTTCGCCAATGGTGGAAGACATCTGTTCAGCGGCCGCGGCCACCATGTTGGTGTTGGTGGCGGACTGTTCCATGGCGGCAGACACGGTGTTCATATTGGCGCTCATCTCTTCGACGGCCGCCGAAACCGTACCGGATTTGTCGGACACGTTCCGGATGCCCTGGGACATCTCTTCGGATATGGCGGAAAGCTCAGTGGACGATAAAGAGAGGGTTTCCACATCCCCGGTGATATTCTTGATGAGGCCCTGAAGTTTTTCAATGAATACATTAAACCATCTGGCCAATTCGCCGACCTCGTCTTTGCTTGAGGCGGACAGGCGCATGGTCAGGTCCCCTTCGCCCTCGGCGATATCCTTGAGGCCGGCAACAGCGGCATTGATCGGCCGGATTACCATCAATAGGCTCAGCGCACCGATAACCGATAGCATGATCAAACCAAAGGCGAACCCGATGCCGATCAATACGCCTTTCATTCTGGACCTGGCCTTTGCTCCGATCTGATCGATACTTTGGCCTATCTCTGTCCAAGCTTTGTTCGATTGTTCAGCGATGCGTTTGAGGGTCATTTTCATCTTTGCGCCTGCCGCAGACGATACTTGTGTCAAGGCGCTGTCGATCATTTCAGTGTTGTTATTTATCAATGTGTCAAATTGATTTTTAACCTCCTCTTTCTTGGCAAAAATAGAAGATTTATCCATGCAAATCACAATTTTGCCCAATGGTTTGCCTTGCAAGGCCATTGCTTTTTCCACAACCAGCACCGATGGATCTTTTGAAGAGGCGTTTAGCACTTTGTCCAGTTTTTTGTTGCCGGTACCGCGCTCTATGTATGTTTTTATCTTGGGGTCCTTGCGGTCAACATAACGTGTTATGGGTTTGCCATTTGATCTCAAGTAGATCGCGTAAACGACATCCGATCTGCGGGTAACCGATTTAACGTAGGCCACAAGATCAGCAAAATTATTGGATAGAATTGCTCTGGGCGCGACCTGGGCCAATAAAGAGGCAATCGAATCTGCATTTCGCTGCAAATTTTGTTCTAAATCGGAAATGATGTCGGCTTCTACTTTGGAAAGTTCGGCGGATGTGGTTTGGGTCAAAGTTTCCGATGCCTCGGCAAGATTTTGCTTCAACGCTTCGGTCACATCGGTTTCCATTCTGGCGAACTGACTTTGAACCGACACCGTTGTAGATTGCAATACATCAGCTACCGATTGTCCCATCTGCATCGCAAAACTGCCTTGCATCCGAAGGATAACCGTGACGAGAATCAACATGGCAACAAGGAAAAGGCCCGATAAAGGCAATAGCAATTTGGCCAGAATGCCCCGTTTCTTTAAACTGAATTTCATCCGCGACTCCTCGATTCAACGGGCGGCACCTGCAATATGATTGGGATGCCACTGTTTTTGAAAGATTCCCCGATCGAAATGTTATTTGGCCGCAAGGGTATAAGCACCCACTTTCAGCGCTTTTTGCAGCGCTTCGACAGGAGAATAATCCAATGCATCCACCCAACCGACAACTTGGGCGGCTTTCGCAGCTTCGCCGTCGGGCTTAACGGCCTTTAATGCATTGACAACCGCTGCAACGACAGGGTCCGGTGTTCCGGCCACTTTGGCAAGGGGCCATTCCGGGTATAGCTGGGTGCTGCATTTGAACGGGAAACCGTTGTACGATTTTTCGTTTATGATTTTTATATCCTCCATATCGATAGCACCGTCAGCTGCAAGACGCTCCAATGTATCCGTGCGTACGGTGCCCGCTTCCACAGCCTCGTTCATAACCGCATAAACCACATTATCATGTTTGCCGCCAAACTCGAGCTTTGCGAAATTTTCAGGATGGATGCCTGCATCTATCAGCTCTTTATATGCCATCTGCCATCCACCGAAAGATGATTTTTTGACCGCCATAAAAGATTTGCCCTTGAGGTCCTGAAGTTCGTTGATGCCGTCGTTGTCAGCACTGGTGATGACCACCCCGCCAAAGGATTTTAGCGGCTTGCCTTGACGCGAATTTACCATAGTGGCCACTGCGACTGCACCATATTTGACCTTTGCGGTCACAAACATAGAGGAGTTGACGAGAAAAAAATCAACTTTTTTACTTTCAATGGCGGGATTGACATCATCGAAACCCAGCGGCACGATTTCAAAAGTCATTCCATCGATTTTCCGGGAAAGGTAGTCACCCGTGGCCTTCCATTTTTTTAATGCCTTTACAGGACCATTTTTCGCCAGAACGCCGATTTTATAATGATTCGCCGCTATTGCTGAATTTGCTGCAAATGAAAGTGCCACTAAAATTGTCGCCATAGTCCATATTCTCTTCATTATTTTACCTCCAATATAGATGAGAATCGCTTACTATTCCTTGTTTGAAGTTCCGAATTCTATAAATACCCAAAAATAAGTCACTTGACCGATAAGTATATCGCCCCATCTCCGGGTGACTTTAGCGACAAGTGGTTGGTGGGAAATAGTTTAAGCAGCAGGGTATAATTCGGAAGGTGGGGTCACAATTCACATTTAAGTTGCCAGAGCGACAGGAAAGTTTTGACATAATAAGTTTTTTTAACTATAAAGAACCAAGTCCCATCCATACAGTGGATATCAAATCCGCATTCACATTGATTCATTAAATTCGTTCCTGATGAAATTCAGAGCCTGCCCATTTTTGTAAGTTCTGTGTTTTGTATAGAGATTTCACCCGTTCAATTACAGCGAGGCGACGATATGAACCCGACCTTGTTTTTTGGACAACGTCTAAAAATTTATCGGTTCCCGGTAAATGTCATTGGATATAAATTCAGCCTGACACTGCTCGTGATCTTATATTTAGGTCTCTCCTTTTGCAATGGCCGGTGCGATGAACCACTGACCGTTCGGGTCGGCGCTTACGAAAATCGTCCCAAGATATATACCAATCCCCAAGGGGCGGTGGTCGGAATCTTTCCCGACATTCTCGACACCATCGCCTATGAAGAGGGCTGGCGGTTGCAATATGTGTTCGGAACATGGACCCAGTGCCTGGAGAGGCTGGAGAACAACGAAATCGACATCATGGTGGATGTGGCCTTTTCCGAAGAAAGAAACAAGCGCTATGATTTTTCCAATGAAACGGTATTCCTGAATTGGGGAACGGTATACACAAGAAGCGGATTTGCCATCCAATCCCTGCTGGACCTGCGTGGCAAAACCGTTGCCGTCATGCGGGGCAGCATTCATACCGAGGGAAGCGACGGCATCAAAAGCCTGTCCTCCAAATTCGATCTTGACCTGACCTTCATTGAAGTAGACAACTACGCTGAGGTGTTCGGCCTACTTGATTCCGCTGCCGCCGATGCCGGTGTCGTCAACCGCTTGTATGGCGCCTTGAACGAAAAAAAATATTCGATTTTAAAAACAGCCCTCTTGTTTAATCCGGTTCAGCTCAAATTCGCCGTTCCCAAAGGAAGCTCGGCCGGTCGCGCCTTGCTTGACCGGGTGGATGCCCATTTAAAAAACCTGATGAACGATCCCGATTCGGTCTATCAGGAGATTATCACAGCCTATTTGAACGGTATTGAATTTCAAAGGCACTTCAACGGCGAAATGCGCGCCGTACCGCTTACATCAGAGGAAAAATCCTGGCTCAAAGCACATCCGGTGGTCCAACTGGGCGTAGATCCAGCCTACCCTCCTTACAGTTTCAGGAATGATGACGGCTCTTACCAGGGGTTGGCAATGGATTTTGTAAAGCTGATGGGCAAACAGCTGGGGCTGCACATGGAGGTTGTTCCAGGCTTGGACTGGAATCAAATCCTCGAGGGGCCACGCAACGGGAACCTGGACGTTGTGCTCACTGCCGTAAAGACAAGTGAACGTGAAGATTATTTGCGGTTCAGCAAGATCTACATCCCGACGCCGCTGGTGATCATGGCCAGGGAAGATGATCAAAGCATAGACGGCCCCGAAGACATGGCCATGCACAAAGTGGCCCTGGTCAAAGGCTATGCTTCAGCACAAAGGGCCCTAACCGGACATCCTGATATCAGGCCCCATTGGGTCGACACGCCTCTGGACGGGCTGACGGCCGTTTCCGTTGGAGAGGCGGATCTATATGTGGGGGTTCTGGGGATCAATGATTTTCTTGCGAGAAAACACGGACTTTCCAATCTTAAGGTAGCCGCCCGCTACGACATGCAGTTTGGCGGGCAACGCTTTGGTGTGCGCAAAGACTGGCCGCAGCTGGTTTCCATCTTGGACAAGGCCCTTGAAGCCATTCCGGAAAAAAAGAAGATTTCCATTTTCAATACATGGGTTTCGATCCAATCCGCGCTCCAGGGCGCAGCCGCTCTGCAGCAGCGCAATTGCCTGACCGAGGAAGAGACGGACTGGATTCAGAACCATGGTACGATCCGGCTCGGCGTTGATCCTGAATTTGGCCCCTTTGAATTTTTTTCCAAAAATGGCGTTTACAGCGGGATCGCTTCCGACTATGTGAAAATTCTGAACAGCCGACTGGGTCTGAACATGCAGGTGGTTCCCAATCTGACCTGGAAAGAGGCTATGACAGCGGCCAGGCGAAGGGATCTGGATGTCCTGCCTTGTGTGGCCATAACCCAGGGTCGCAAATCGGTTCTGAATTTTTCAGATCCCTATCTGAATTTCCACCGCGTCATCATCAACCGCACGGACATGCCTTTTTTCGCCGGTCTGAGTGATATTGCCGGATTGAACGTCGCCGTACAGGCCAACACTTCCCATGCCGGGTATCTAAAAGATCACACCGACCTTAAACCGATTCTATATGAAACGCTCCAGGAATCGTTGCGGGCTGTCTCAAGCGGAGAAGCGGATGCCTTTGTGGGCAATATTGCCTCGGCCACCTATTGGATCAGAAAGCTGCACCTGACCAATTTAAAGGTTGCCGCACCGGCCTCGTATGAACTTCAGAAACTGCACTTCGCCGTACGCAAGGACTGGCCGGAACTGGTGCCCATCATCAACAAAGGGCTGGCATCCATCAGCCTGCGCAAAGAGAACAAAATCCAGAAGCACTGGATCGATGTGGAATACGATCCCGGAATCGACCCGATGCGCTTTTGGAGGCGTATCCTACAGGTTGTCGGCGCAGCGCTTTTGATACTCTTTGCTGTTGCCACCTGGAATTTCATGCTGAAAAGGGAGATCAAAAAACGACGAATTATTGAAAGGAACCTGACCTATCGCCTGGATTTCGAAACGCTAATCCTCGAAATGTCCTCCCTGTTTATCAACCTCAAGACCCAGCAGATCAACGAACAGATCAGCCAGGCCCTAAATAGGATCGCCGTCTTTGTAGAGGCCCAATGCGGCTTTGTCTTCGGCATATCCGGCCACGGAAAAAGGTTTTTCAACTCCCATGGATGGTTTTCCGACCAGTTGAACAGCAAAATGGAGAATTTTCAGGAACTGGATGCCACCACCATGCCGTGGTGGGTGGAACGCTTGAACAGGAATGAAGTGATTGCGGTATCCAGCATCGCAAAATTACCTGAAAAAGCTGCTGTCGAAAAAGAGTTGCTGCTGGCTGCCGGCTTAAAAGCTATCGTGAGCATCCCCATGAGCATGGGCGGTGAGGCCACCGGCTTTCTGGGTGTGGCCAGTATTCAAAACCATCGCAAATGGAGCACGGATGAAATCGCCCTGCTCCAGGCGGTGGGGCAAATATTCACCAACGCCTTGCAAAGAAAGCAGGCGGAAGAGACCCTGCAACAATCACACGATAATTTGGAGCAGCGGATAGCGGATCGCACCACGGATTTGGCAAAAACCAACCTTTGCCTGCAGCAAGAAATCACCGAGCGCGAACGAATGGAGGCAGAGAAGGAGAAGCTGATCGAACAATTGATTCAAGCTCAAAAAATGGAAGCCATAGGGACCATGGCCGGTGGCATCGCCCATGACTTTAATAATATCCTCATGCCCATAATAGGTTATGCGGAAATGACGAAAATAAAATTGCCCGCGGAATCGGACATCAAGAGATATTTGGATCAAATCATAGATGCCAGCATGCGGGCAAAGGAACTGATCAGACAAATCCTTACCTTCAGCCGGCAGAACGACCATGAGTCCAAACCTATCAAGCTGGAACCGCTGGTCAAGGAAACCTTGAGATTGATGCGCCCCTCACTGCCTTCGACCATCGAAATCCGAGAATCCATCGACCCGTATGTGGGGCAGATCACGGGCAACCCCACCCAGATTCATCAATTGTTGATGAATCTTTGCACCAATGCGCGTCATGCCATGCGCGAACACGGTGGTATCCTGACGGTGGCGCTGGATGAGGTCCGGCATCCTGAATGCTCGGGATCGAACGGCCGGGAATTGGAACCCGGCAGTTATGTTCGCTTGCAAATCAGCGACACGGGGCACGGCATCCGGGAAAGCATTCAAAAAAGAGTATTGGAGCCTTATTTTACGACCAAGGCGCCGGATGAGGGAACCGGATTGGGGCTTTCCGTCGTCCATGGCATTGTCAAAAAGCATGGCGGCCACCTGACATTTTCCAGTCAAGTCAACAAGGGCACCACATTTCAGGTTCTTTTCCCAAGAAAATCCGCTTCAACGACCCGTGAGGTTGTCAAACCAGAGCATATCGCATGTGGTGGCACCGAACGGGTATGGGTGCTGGATGATGATGATGCCATCGCACTGATGGAGCAAAAAATACTTCAAAACCTCGGATACGCGGTAAAGGCTTTCACCCGAAGCGATCAATTGCTCGCGGAATTCAAAAAAAATGGAGATCGTGTCGATCTGGTCATCACGGATATGACCATGCCAACCCGGACGGGCGTTGAACTGGCCCGGTTACTGATGGATATGCGGGCCGACATTCCGATAGTGCTATGCACCGGTTTCAGTGAAAATATTGATGCGGCCAGAGCAAAAGACATGGGTATTCGTAAATTTCTAATAAAACCTGTGGTCATGAAAGAATTGGCCGATACGGTTCGAAAGGTGCTGGACGAGAAAACTTAGGTCGATCACCATCCTGGACTTCAAAAGAGATACTTTTGATAGGCGCTATGTAAATACACATGTAAGGCGATATGTGTATTTGCACCCTCACATCAGGTCGATCATTATAAAAAGCTTGACATTGATTTTTGAATATCCTACTAAACAAATAGGATTAAAAAGATCCCATTTATCCAGTGTTGTATTGTCCCCAAAAACCCCGGATCATCTTTGACGCTGATCTGATGACATAAGTCCCATTGAGTATCCATATTAAAAACAAAAGGAGGGGAGCATGCGTAAGATACTAATTCTCGGTTCCGGAGCAGGCGGTACCATCATCGCCAACATGCTGCGCAAGGAATTGTCCGAGGCTGACTGGGAGATTACCATTATTGATCGGGATGAAGAGCACTATTACCAGCCTGGATTTCTGTTTATTCCCTTTGGTGTTTACGGCGCAGAAGATGTGGTCAAACCCAAAAAAGAATTTATTCCTAAAGGTGTGTCCTTCGTGCTGGACGAGGTTACGGGCATTGACCCGGATCAACGCCAGGTACAGACATTGTCCGGGACAACCCATGATTATGACTGGTTGGTGTTAGCCACCGGATGCGATATCCATCCCGAGGAGATTGACGGCATGATGGATGGCTGGCGCAAAGATATCTTCGACTATTATACTTTTGAAGGCAGCATGGCGCTGCGCGAGCAATTGCGCTATTTCACATCCGGCAAAATTGTGCTCAACATTGCTGAAATCCCGTATAAATGCCCCATCGCACCACTGGAATTCGTTTTTATGGCCGATTGGTTCTTTACCGCCATGGGAGTTCGCGACAAGGTCGAGCTGGAGTTGGTCACCCCGCTGGACAACGTGTTCACCAAGCCGGTGGCGGCAAAGATTCTGGCCACTTTCGCCCAGAAGAAAAATATCAAAGTTACACCTCATTTCGATCTGGCGCAGGTCAATGCCGGAGAAAAGACCATCGAATCCCACAAAGGCGACAAGGTGGGATATGATTTACTGGTCTCCATTCCGCCCAATATGGGCGACAAGTGCATGATCGATTCCGGTGTCGGCGATCCGGTGGGGTTCGTGCCCACGGACAACAACACCTTGAAGCATGAGAATTTCGATCGCATCTATGCTGTGGGGGATACCACCAATGTGCCCACATCCAAGGCCGGATCGGTAGCCCATTATATGGCCTACACCCTGGTGGAGAACCTGATTCGGGAGATTAACGGACATGAGGGGCTGCCCAGCTTCGACGGTCACGCCACCTGTTTCCTGGCATCGGGGTTTGAAAAAGCCATTTTGCTCGACTTTAACTACAAAGTCGAACCGCTGCCCGGTAAATTCCCCTTTCCCGGCATGGGGCCCTTTAGCTTACTGCAGGAAAGTCTATCCAATCATTGGGGCAAAATGATGTTCCGCTGGGTCTATTGGAATTTGATGATGAAGGGACTGGACCTGCCCCTGGAACCCCAAATGATTCTGGCCGGCAAAACACGCAAAGTGGCCTGAATGGAGGTAGCGCCATGACAAACGAAGAACAACTTTTGGAACGGATGGATCGGCTGGAGGCGCAAATCGCCCCTCTTGCTCAATCGGCCAAGGCCGTGGGTGAATTGCGACAGGAACTCGCCCCCCGGGTGAACGAGGCCGTGCATTACTTAATAGCTGAACTGGCCGATGTGGAGGCCAATTTCAATCAGGAGGATTTGTTGCGCCTGATTAAAAACGCCATGCGCAACGTCAACAACCTAAATTTCGCCCTGGATCAGATGAAAAATCTCATCGATTTTGCGATCATTGCCGAACCTTTGCTCAAAGACACCGTGCCGCAGGTGATTTTCTATCTGGACGATTTGGAGCAGAAGGGGGTAGTGCGTCTTTTAAATCTGGGTCTGGATGTTATCAAAAAGATCGCTTCGAACTACTCCCAGGAGGATCTGAACCAAATCGGGGACGGGTTGGTAAGGATGGCCGGTATCCTCAAAACGGTAACAACGCCGCAGGCCCTTGATGTACTGGAGAGCGCTGCCAAAATTCCTGCCGAAGCAGACTTTGCCGGCGCACGACCGACTGGGCTCTTCGGCCTAATGGGGGCCATGAGCAATACACAAGTACGGCAGGGGTTGGGCGTTATGTTGGAACTAACCAAGGCTGCAGCCAATATCGGCCGCTCCTCTGAAGCAGCCGTAGAGACAGGGTAAAAGTTAGGACTAAAACTTGCTTTTCCCCGAGCAAGCTGTCAAAAGCGCAAATTGTATATCCACCACCTTAGCCCCACTGTTAGGAGGGGCTAAGGTGGTGCAGCTGCCATTTAACAAATTAGAGAATAAACCTATTTTGACAACTCGTATCTTTTTAACAGCTGATACAATCGGGCGCGTTTTAATCCGGAAATCGAGCAGGCCGCTTTTACGTCCCACTCTGTAGATTGCATTAAATCTTCTAAATACTTTTTTTCAGCTTCTGCAACCATGCATTGGCGAAATTCTTTCAAGCTTTGGACAGGATGAAAAAGCGCGTTGTTGCGTTGATCTGTTCCAAGCGGTTTTTTTTGAGAAGACTGCAACAATTTGATCCGGATGTAATTGGGAAGATGTTTGGAAAACAGAATTTCGCTGGGCGGATCGACAGCGACTGCGCTTTCAATTGAACTGATAAACTCCCTGATGTTGCCGGGCCACGTGTATTTTTGAATAACTTCAAAAAAATCTTCTGATATGCTTTTTAAGGGAAAATCGTATTTTTTGCAAAAGTACGCCACATAATGTTCGGCAAGCTCCTTTATATCCTTTTTTCTGTTCCTGATGGGGGGAAGCTCGATAATGAATGTTCTCAAACGAAAAAGCAGATCCTCTCTGAACTTTTTTGAAGCCACGCGTTCATCCAGATCTTTATTTGTTGCCGACACCAACCTGAAATCACTATCAACTTCTTTTTTGCTGCCAACCGGCCTGAACTGCTTTTCCTGCAATACCCTGAGTAGTTTTTTCTGAAGATTCAAGTGCAGTTCGCCGATTTCATCCAGGAAAAGTGTTCCCCGGTCAGCCTGTTTGATAAGTCCTTCATGGCTTTTATCTGCTCCGGTAAACGCCCCCTTTTCATGGCCGAATAGGATACTTTCCGCCAATGTATTTGGAAGAGATGCGCAGTCAACGATAATAAAGGGTTCTGATTTTCTTGAACTGTTCAGATGGATGGCACGGGCAAACAGCTCCTTTCCGGTTCCGGTTTCCCCATAGATCAGGACGTTGGCACTGGTTCTGGCAGCATGTCCCATGAGCGTAATGCACATTGACAGCCTTGGGCTGCTGCCAATAATACCTTTTCGGTCGATATCCGCTGGTGAAGACAACACCTTTTTTTGACTTCTATATTCAAGTGCCCGGGTCAGGGACAACTCCATGGTTCTGATATCGGCCGGTTTTTGTAAGTAATCCCAGGCGCCGCTCTTCAGTGCCAGATCGGCACCCCCTTGCTCGCCGTATGCCGTGATAATGATAATTTCAGGGGCAAACGCAATCGATCTTATCTTGGGTATGATCTCAAGCCCGTTCCCGTCCGGCAGCCGTACGTCCAGGAACACGACATCGTAATTTCCAGTTAAGGCTTTTTGAAGTCCGGTTTCCAATAAAAAGGCCGTATCCGCAAGATAGCCGGCCTCTTCAGCCATGCGGGAGATGGTGTAGGACATGCCTTCATCATCGTCGATAATTAAGATCCGGTGATCCGGCTCAGGTTTCATCTCAGGTTGAATTTTTTTCATCCAGCACCTTCCTGATAATGAATGCAAGATCCGCGTTGCGCAAGGGCTTTTTTACGATCCGGTTGCACCCCGTCTGGCAAGGGCTGGAACTTTCCAGTTCTGCATCATTGTATCCGGTGAATAAAATGATGGGAACAGTGGGGTTGGCCTGTCGGACATGTTTGATCAACCGGGTTCCTGTTATTTCCGGCATGATTTGATCGGTAATGATCAGATCAAAACCACCCGGATTTTGCAAAAAGGCTTCCAAGGCCTCTTTGCTGTTGTCATAGGCGTGGACATCATAGCCCAGGTTGCTCAAAATACGGTCGACAATGTTCAGAAGCACCTTTTCATCATCCACGAGCATGATTCTTTCATTTCCATCCGGCGGATCGATAATTTGTTCTGTATCTATTTGAATGTCTTTGTGCTCGATCTGCGGCAGTACAACAGAAAAACAAGCTCCTTTTCCTTCTTCGCTTTCAACAAAGATCCCGCCATCATGTTTTTGAATAATGCCATGGACCACGGAAAGTCCCAGACCGGTCCCTTCCCCAACACCCTTGGTGGTAAAAAAAGGATCAAAAATTTTATGCTTTATTTTTTCACTGATGCCTGGGCCGTCATCCTTGATTTCAATCATGACATATACACCGGGCTTAATACCCAGTGGAAGATTATCCGCGTGGGTATAATCAGCTTGTGAAAGGACAACCTCAATGATCCCCCTGTTTGATCCAATGGCTTGAGCGGAATTTGCACATAAATTCATCAATATTTGCTGCAGTTGTATGGGGTCGGCCAAAACCACACTGGAATCCACATGGCAGGTTAATTTGATTCTTATAAATTTCGGCAGTGTGGCCTTTAAAAAATTGATAGCCTCTTTAATAAATGGCCGTAGCATCAGAGGAATTTTTTTACTTGGTTTCTGGCGGCTGAATGCTAAAATCTGACTTACCAGTTTTTTAGCCCGCACGCCGGCCGTCAGTACCTGTTCTATATCCTTTTGCGCTTTATCGTTATGGTCTAAATCCTTTTTGACCAGTTCGCTGCATCCTATGATCACGCCCAGTATGTTGTTAAAATCATGCGCAATTCCACCGGCCAGCGTACCTATCGCCTCCATTTTCTGGGACTGCCTGACCTGGACTTCATATTGGGCTTTAATGGTTACGTCCCGGTTGATGGCAACATAGCCTAAAAATCGTCCCCCAGGACTCCTGATGGGTGAGACAATGGCCTCTTCAATTAAGGGGTCACCGTTTTTTTTCCGATTGGTAATTCTACCTGTCCAGACGCTTCCCATCTTAACCTTTTGCAATATCTCGTCATATGTTCTTATCTCAGTTTCATCCGATCCAAGCAGGCGATGTTTCGTATTGTACATATAATCTAGTGAAAAGCCAGTGCTTTGCTCAAATGCCGGATTCACATACTTCACTATCCCTTCTGCATCCGTAATGATTATATTTTCGGCGACCTGTTCTACTGCGGTCGATAGTCTCTGCAGCTGGATGGCTGCCTTTTTCCTTATGGTAATATCCTGGACGAGGCCTTCTAAATATTGAAATCTCCCCCCGGCATCGTAAACCGCAATGGCGTTAATCGAAACCCATATAATGGTGTCGTCTTTTTTCTTAAATTGAACCTCATAGGATTTGATTTCTTTTTCTTTCTTAAGTTTTTTTATAAATTCTTTTCTTTGTTCGGGATGAACATAATGTTGGCTGCCAACATCGAAGACCTGGGCGACAACCTCATCAGGATCGTTGTAACCCAGTATCTTTGCAAATGCCGGATTGGCGTTTATAATTTTTCCCTCCAGGGTGGTCTGAAAGATCCCCTCCGTTGCATTCTCGAATATACTTCGATATTTTTTTTCAGCTTTCCTCAGTTCCGTCATTCTCAGTTGAATCTCGCTGCCCATCCCATCGAGGGTATTGATAAGGGGCACAAATTCTGAATAAGGCACGTTTTCGTTGATCTCGATTTTGTTGCGGGCATCATATGATGCAACAATGCGGTTCAGCAATTGTAAGGGTTTGTTTAAGGACCACCGCAATAAAAATCCGGTCACGATGATCAACGATAAAAGGTTAATCAGGATAATAAATCCAAAATACCAGAAAAATTGACGATTCCACACATTAAAATATCCTGAGGAAAGCGCAATGTTAACCTTCCCCAATCGTAGACCCAGATGTTCTATGCGAGCATTTCTTGTCACCATAGGAACAAGATCGGGTTTCGACACCGAAAATCGGGTTTCCCCCCGACTGTCGGTGATCTGCATTCCGGCGATATAATCATTTTGAAGGTAGGCATTGCCTATGACTTCAATGGCCTCATAATCATAGTTCCAGATAGGGAATATAAGAATTTCTTTCAAATATGAGATATATTCATCTGCTTTTGCATTGAGATGATCATGTGCTTTTTTCTGTGCAACTTTATGAGCGATAAAAAATGAGAGGGTCGAAACCAGGACAATGGTAATGATCAGGCCTATGGAGACTTCTTTTGAAATGGACCTGCCGGGGATCTTGAATTTATGAAACATCGTTTTATTTATTTACCCTTTTAAGTTCCATGATTAATAATTGGCAATCGTTAACCAAAAGTCATTTTCTGTCAAGATGATATGGTACTATGATTTCAGCTTTCAGCCGGTTTTTTGCCTACAGTTGGATAGAAGGATTCCAGGACAGGAAGATATTGTAACATCAGGGAGTGAGTGCAAAAGCAATCAACTCCCTGATTGGATAGAGGCACGGATTGAATCTCGTGTGGGTTATTGACGCAATCGGCTTTTAACAAACCGAAAAATAACCGGGGCCACCAGGCTGGCAAAAGTGAGCACCCATAAGCCGATGGAGATCGGGGAATCATAAAAAGTTGAAAAATCTCCATAGCTGTAGGTGAGTGCTCTTCTAAAATTAACTTCAATCAAACCACCGAGCACAAGTCCCAAAACCAGGGGAGCAAGGGGAAAGCCTGTTTTCCGCATCGTGAAGCCGACCACACCAAATACAAGCATCAGTATCAGGTCAAATTCACTGCCGTTAATAACATATACACCGACAATGCTTAAAATGGCGATCAAAGGCATGAGAATCCATCGAGGGACAAGCAATATTTTAGCCAGCAGCCTGACCATGGGCAAATTGAGTACAATTAATACCAGATTGCCGATAAACATTGAGGCGGCGACTCCCCAGAACATATCCGGTTTGTCCACCAGCATAGTCGGCCCGGGGGTAACCCCCAGTGTGATGAGCGCGGCAAGCATGACGGCTGTTGTTTCACTGCCCGGCACACCCAGTACCAGCAGGGGGATAAAAGAGCCCACAGCAGAGGAATTATTGGCGGATTCCGGAGCTGCAACCCCACGCAGGTCTCCTTTGCCGAAGTTCCCTTTGGTGCCGGCCAGTTTTTTTTCTGTGTTATAGGCCAGAAAACTTGCTATGGTAGCACCCGCACCCGGCAATACCCCAACGAGAAATCCTGTGACACAGCTGCGTAAAATACCACCGATAGAGTCCTTAATTTCTTTGATGGTCAGCAGAACCCTATCCAGCGGCATAATTTGTTGTTTGGTATCTTTGGAAATTTCCGATAAAAACAGAAATAGCTCTCCAACAGCAAAAAGGCCGATGACAACGACAATAAAATCAATACCATCACCCAATTCTTGAATGCCGAATGTAAAGCGGCGCATGCCTTCAAAGCTCAGTTCATCTATGCCCATGGTAGCAATCGCCAATCCCAGGAAAGCGGAAAACATGGCCTTGATAAAGCTGCCTTCCGAAAAGCTGGTCAGGGCGGTAAAGGCGCAAACCATCAATACGAAATATTCAGAAGGGCCAAAGTCAATGGCCAGTTTGGACAGGTATGGCGCAAAAATGATGAGCAGGAAAATAGACAGGGTTCCACCGACAAAGGAGGCCACAGCACTCATGGCCAGGGCGGGCCCGGCCCGGCCCTGTTTGGCCAGCGGATGCCCGTCAATACAGGTAACTGCGGCAGAAGAGGTGCCGGGAACATTGAGCAAGATACTCGATATGGAGTTGCCATACTGGGATCCGTAAAAGATTCCGGCAAAAAAAATCAGCGCCGAAGCCGGTGGCAACTCAAAAGTGAGTACGATGGGAAAAAGAATCGCAATAGCATTAATGGGGCCGATTCCGGGCAGCATGCCGATGACTGTCCCCAGAAAACACCCAATAACAACCAACAACAGGTTTATCCCGCTAAAGGCAACTGAGAAACCATTCCATAATAATTCAAACATAATCACCTTTTTAGAAAAAGTTTAATATGCCGGCCGGGAGATTCAAACCCAGGATGCGATCAAAAATAATATAAAAACTGATGGCGACTATTATTGATACAGGAGCTATCCATTTACGGTCTGCCTCAAATACCCACATGCATACGCCCATTAATATACTGGCAGAGATTAAAAAGCCGATTTTGTGCAGTACCAGACTGAATGCTAAAATGGCACAGAAGGTTAATCCTATTTTCGCCAGGTTCCTCCCTTTCGGCCAGGAGGCCGTTTGCCCCGAAGGCCATACCAGCAGACCCAGGGACAGAACAACCATTACGATGGATAGGGCGAAAGGATAATATTTTTCCTGGGTCGGATCAAAACCGGCGTCCAGTGAAAAGGCAGAGTAGCAATAGACCATGCTGATGATCAGCATGGCTATTGCATCGAGTCTATCGTTAATAAGCTTCATGATTTCACTCATTTAATTATTTTCAACTCTTTGGAAAGGGTCGCTACATTTTCAATCTGCTTTCTAACAAATTTGTCAAAATCTTTGCCAAAGGAGGTAAATTCGGCCAGACCGTTTTTCTCCCTGAGTGCCGTCCATTCCGGAGAAAGGGCGACTGTTTTTACGGCTTTCACCCAATAATCATAGGCTGCGTCGGAAATACCGGCAGGGGCATAAAAAGCGCGCCAGTTCCCCCCAACCACATCAAACCCCTGTTCTTTTGCGGTTTTGGTATTACCCAGAACGGGGATATGGTTATCCGAGAGCACTGCCAGCACGCGAACTTCACCGGCTTCAAGCTGACCGATAATTTCGGATGTATCACCTGTAAATGCTGCTGCACGACCGCTGATGACTTCCAACAGGGCCTTTCCGCCATTATCAAACGGAATATAGTTTACACTTCTCAGGTTTTTGATCCCGGCTTCTTTGGCAACCAGAAGCATTTTAAGATGGTCCCAGCCGCCAACGGAGCTTGCACCCACAATGGGGGCTTTTTTGGGGGCTTTTTTTAATTGTGCCATAAGATCGTTCAGTGTTTTATAAGGTGAATTTTTACCGACAACAATAACACCATAATCCATACCCAGGGCACCCACCCATTTTACATCATCAGCCTTGAAGTCCCCGAAAACTTTCTGGGCAAGCCGGGTGGCCGTTGCAGCGCTTGCCGCAACAATCAGGTTCTCATCATTGTTCCGGGTGGTGACCACATAGGAGAAGGCTTTTCCACCACCTGAACCCGACATGTTGACGACTTTGATGCCTCCGTCCACAAGCCCAAGTTTCGGCATTAATTGTGCTGCCGGAACACGACAGGTGAAATCCCAGCCCCCGCCGGCACCTGCCGGAGCAAGGCACTCGCAATGTGATGGTTTTTTCTCAGCTGACATTACAGGATTAATACCAATGAAACTTATCAAAGCGAAAATGATTAATAAAGACACCCATAACTTTTTCATAATCAAGCCTTTCTCTCAAATACAATAATGTTAAGCGTTACCTGCCGCAGGCAGTCCTGATCGTTTCTAAATGGATCTCCCGCAGTTAGACGTGTATACTTGATGCCCATTGTTGCGAATAATATGCCAAAATGGGTGAATAATGTGCGAATACCGAGGGAAACTGTTACCATCCGCCCGAACAAGGAAAATGGAAGTGACCTGATTTAATAATTAATCAGAGCGCGGTTCTGAAAAAGTCAGACAATTATCTGAAAGAATTGGATACCTGTCTGATATTTTCAGACTAAATAGGTTTGGGCCTATGTGCCAAATAGTGGTGGTTAATCAGAAAATCATCGGTATGGGACATATCGAAGAATCACCAAGCGTATAATATCGAATGGTGGATGCAGACCGCTTTGATATTCGGGATTTGGTATTCGGATTGCTTTTTTTTATAATAATGCGCATATAAAAAGGTTAGATATAAAAGGAGAAAAGGTTAAATGCGCAAAAGTATTTTTTTGCTGGCCGGTCTTTTCATTTTTTTTCAACACACCCCGCTATATGCTTTCAAGGTTGCTATTTTCGATTTCGATGACAGGCTTGAACAACCGCTTAGCACTGCCAAATACATAGAACAAAAACTAAAGCGACTGAACGATGAGATTCAGGTGGACCAATTTTCCGGGGAAAAAAATACCGCTTTTTCGATAAAACTGCTAAAACAACTGGATAACAATCATTATGATTTGCTCATTACCATTACATCAGATGCCCTGATTATTGCCAATCATACCATTGAAAAGACGCCAACACTTTTTACCAATGTCAACAATCCGCTCTCTTTAGGGTTTCAGACCCTGGGGCCGCCCGGTAGAATGATATCCGGTGCTTCATATTATATATCCGTTGAAAAACAATTGAAGTTTTACAAAAAGATACTGCCCGGCTTAACTAAAATCGGATTTATTTTTGATCAGCAGAACAAGTCTAAAAAGGTTGAACTTCCTGAGGTCAGGAGCACATGTGAAAAAATGGGCCTCTCATATGGCATTGAAGTGGTTCCCAGCGTAAAAAAATTGAGATACGCTGCTGCCCGGCTTATAAAGGAGGGTGCACAGGCCATCTCAATCGGGTCAAGTGATTTATTGTACGATAATATTTCAGTTATCAACGATATCTGTGATAGGTCATACATCCCGTTGTTATCATTTAACAAAGACGGTGTAAAGCATGGGGCGATAGCTGCATTATCCAGCGATTACAATTTAATGGTGGATGAGCTTATTATTCCGATGGCGACAAAGGTTTTGAACAACGGCATCAGTCCTGGGAAAATGCCAATTGCCTTCTTAAAAAAGCATTTGATCTTTATCAACATCACCCAAGCAAAAAAATTAAAATTGAATATATCCAAAGAGATCCTGGATCAGGCCGTTATCATAGAATAACGGCCTGACAACCCACATGCATCATCCAATTTTCAAGACCAATGCCGCGCCTGTATCGCCGGCAGCGCATCCGGCGAACAACAGATAACCACCACCAGCCAGCGCGACCTCCTCGATGCCTTCGATGATGGAACGACCTGCGGTGGGGGCCTGGGGATGACCGAACACCAGAGAGCATCCGTAATTATTAAAGTGCATGACGTCGATGTTCATTTGCTCTGCCATATAGATGTCATTGGCGGCAAAAGGGTTGTGGGTTTTGATGGTTTTTATCTGTTTGATATCCAATCCGGCCTTTTCCAGTGCCATTTGTGCAGCGGGTACGACCGCCATGGCCATAAAACCTTTTTTGGCGCGCGCATATCCGTAAGAGATGACCTGGATTTCGAGCTTCGGGTCGGAGCTCAGCGCTTTGGCTCGCTCGCGTGTCGTCACTGTGAGACCGCAATTGCCGTCGGCCGGATGGGTTTGGGAACCAAAGGTATGGACACCGTCCGGAATTACCGGCCTGAGGCCGGCCAGGCCGTCAGCCGTGGTGGGCATCACCCCCTCATCCATCGAGATGGTCAAACTCTTTTTCTTTGAAATCTTAACTTCCACCGGAAACATATAGCGTTTCTGAAACGCGTTATCGTCTGCCAGCGCTTCCTGGTATTGTTCGCTGCGTCGCAATGTCACAGTGTCACATTGTTCTCTTTGGATACCGGCTTCCTTGGCGACATTTTCAGCGGTCTGAATCATGGCACCGCCGGCCCAGGGATCGTAGCTGAAGTGGTCCATCACCCAATCTTCGGATATAACTTGCCCGCCGGGTCCTTGTGGATTGGGCCAGATGGTATGTGGTCCATTGGATGTACGATCCACCATCAGGCAGTAGGCGGTTGTATACATTCCGGTCTCTACACCCACGGCCGCTTGAAAGATACCGGTAGTGGATGTTGAGCAGGCCTGGCTGAGAACCACGCCGGGGATATCTGTTGCGCCGATTAATGCCGAAGCCCATGGCCCCCCGTAGAAGACTTTGGGTTGCCCAATGGTGATACCTAAAATCAAGTAGTCGAGTCCCTTGGGGTCCCAATCCTTGCCGGCCATCCAGCGTTGGGTGGTCTCAGCACCTAAGGTAATGGCATTGGCATTGGCCAGGCTCCCTTGCCATCTAACAAAAGGGGAGCTGTAATAACCACCGTAGGGAATGAAGGCTTTGTTCAACATGCAGGTATCCTCCTAATATATTTACATAATTAAATTTTTTTCCATCCTAATAAGTCGGCCAACGCCAATGTGGCTTTGCAACTTTCACTTGACGCCCGATTTGAATTTTTCCCGAAGTTTGCGGTGTAAAATCTTTCCGGTGGCTGTGCGTGGCATCTCTTCGGGTTTGATAAATATGACCTCCTTGGGTGTTTTATATCCGGCAAGTTTGTCTTTGCAGCATGCCCGGATGGTTTGCTCATCGATGCTATCCTCATCCATTCCGGGGTTGGTGGCCACCACAGCTACAACCTTTTCTCCCCATTTTTCGTCGGGGATAGCGATGCAAGCGCAATCAAAAACGCACTCATGGCTGGTGATAACCTCCTCCACTTCACTGGGATAGACGTGTTCACCACCGGTGATGATCATGTTGTCTTTGCGGTCCACAATGAGATAAAACCCCTCATCGTCTTGCATGGCCATATCGCCTGCGGAAAACCAGCCGTTACGAAAAGCCGCGGCGGTTTTCTCGGGAAGCTTGTAGTAAGCATCAAACAGCATAGGGCCGCGCGAATAAAGTTCCCCCACCTCGTTGGGGCCGACTTCGTTGCCCTTGTCATCCAGGATTTTTATAAAATCGGTACCGAGGCTTTCAAACCCGATGGAGCCCAGCTTTTTCATTTGATAATCCGGCTTGAGAATGGTGACGATGCCGGCTTCGGTGGATCCATAGGCTTCATACAACTCCACGCCGGGGAACCGATCCATGATGGCCATTTTCATGTTTTTGTGCACCGGTGCTGACGAGCAAAGCAATTTGCGAATTGAACGCGTATCGCATTGACGACCCGCATCACCGGCATTCAAGATCAGATTATAATGGGTTGGAATCAGTGATATGAAGCTGATCCTTTCGCGTTCGACAATTTCAAGAATCTCTTCGGCATTAAAAGACATGGCCGGGTGGATATAGACTGAGCCGCCAATATAGGTGAAAATAAAAGTAAAAAAGACCGAATTGATATGACACAATGGCATCACATTCATGCAGTTGTCATGTTCATTGAATCCGAAATCCACAGAATTGAGCAGGTAATAGGCGATATGGGATTCATGTGAGCGCAAAACCCCTTTGGGTTTTCCGGTAGTGCCGGAAGTGTAGATCAATACCCAGATATCAGATGGGGCGACTTCGGTGTGCGGTTCATCTTCCGAAGCGTCAGCGATGAACGCTTCATAGTCTCGGAAACCATCTGATTTTTTGCCCACCATGATATAATTGGCCGAGGGAATTGCGGTCAGCCGGTCTTTGATGGGTAGCACCGTTGCAGCAAACAGGTCGTGTACCACCATAGCTTTGGCATCGGAGTTGTCCACAATATACTCAACCTCATTGCTCGAAAGCCGAAAGTTGATGGGAACAATGATCAGGCCGGTTTTGGCGGTGGCCAGGTACAGCTCCACAATTTCAATGCAATTTTCCAACAATACCGCGACCTTGTCTCCCTTGGACAAGCCCAGTCCGAGCAAACTGTGGGCCAATCGATTGGTGCGTTGGTTGAGCTGAGGATAGGTAAAACTACGATGGGCATCCTTTATCGCAACTTTTTGGGGAAATTTTTTGGCATTGATTTTTAAATTTTGTCCCAGATTTAACCAACCCGTCATGACGCCTCCTGCGTAATCAATTGTTCAGGGACTCGCAAAAAGTCGTTAAAAAACGACGCTGTAACACACCACGAAAGTGCAAAAGAATATGTAATATTTTCAACTTCGCGTGCTTCGCATCCTTCGTAGCAAAAATCAGACTTTTTTCGAGTTCATCAATTGTTTTTTTTCCAATTTTTACTGCATTGCGATTGTTTGTTCTTGGCGCGGCGGGACGCCGCGCCAACATCTGAATTATAGTTGCAAATGCATTTGTCATAACTCTTCAAGTTGTTCGACAAAGGCCTCTACATTGGTTTTGATCTGCTCATCGGATAGCAGCCGCAGATCGTTAAGATCGCCGTTGATCACCAGACTGGGTATGCCGGTCTGTTTTTCGATCCGCTGGGGCATACCATAGCGACAGTTCGAATTATTGGGACAGGTTTTGGCATCGTGGTAAATGATGCCGTCGACTTTAAAAAAATCGATCATGTGATTGATATAGGCCTCTTTGGTATCGTCCGCACGAGTGATGAACAGCTCAGAATAGGCACGCGCCATACTCTCAAAGGGATGGGAAGGGTCAAAGGCGGAGAAGATCCAACTGTTGCAATAGGTGGACGCCACCACATTGGTCTGCTGGCCGCCGAACATCTCGGCATAATCGCGCAATCGGCCCCATACCGGCATGCCGTCCCAATAGATACGAAAGCGTTCCCCCTCCACGGCGGCTACCCCGTTTTGGATTCTCTCATCAAGTTCCGGAAGCAGGACATCCTGATAGTAGTCCACGGCACACTGCAGGCCCCTTAAGCATACCGCCGGGGCCATGTGGATGGTGGCGTCGAAAAAAGTTATCGGGGAGGGTCGGTTAGCGGCTGTGTTGAGCACTTTTTCCCATAGATCCGAACATCGGCGGGACAGATACACTACGTGCTCAAGTGCATCCATGTCCAAAGCTTTGCCGCATATGGCAGCCAGCGGTTCCGCCAATGCTTGAATCTGATCGGCAATGGCGGCCGTATGCGCCGGTGTGATATCGGATAGGCTGCGATGGGTATGCACCCCCAGCAAGGGAACGTTCAGTTCGCGGGCATACCAGGCGAACCAATCCTTGACATCGCGACATTGGTTGGTGTTGTAGACCAGCACATCCGGTGTCGGCGGTTTTTCAATGCCCGGATAAGCCTTGGACAGCGGGGTCTTGCCTTTGATCCAGGCACCCACGTCGGCAGTTAAATAAGAACATATATCCGGCGAATAGCCCAACGCATTGGCATGGGGGATCAGCTCGGTGGCCATGCGTGTGGCACCCAGCATGGCTCCATGGTTTTCCGGAAAATAAACCAGAAAACCCATGGCCCGTAAAAGTTCAGCCGGCCCAACACTGGTGCACCAGGCAACCTTTCTTTCGCCGGATTTGACGGCGTGATCCAATTCGTAAAAATAGTCCGACATGAGCTTGGCCATGGTTTTGGCCGCCTTTATGGGTTTGCCCTTAAATTGACGATCTCCGATCATGGTTTCCTCTTTAATGTGCCGGTGGCCTCTTCTTTGGCAAACAAAGCCGCTCCCACCGCTCCGGTGAATTGCGGAAATTCAGGCGTGCGGATGGGTTTGCCCAGAATCTCCTGGGCGTACTTCACCATGTAGGGGTTGTGCGCCACCACGCCACCGGTCATGACCACCGTATCGGTGAGGGCATCCATCTCCACCACACGTTTGATCATGGAGTAGAATAGCCCTTTAATGATGTCCGCAAGTTTTTCTCCGTTGCGGATATGGGTCAGTACTTCGGTTGCCGAAAACACCGTGCAATAGCTGCCCAGCTTAATCATCCCCTCAGCCTGTGCCGCCAGTTGATCCATTTTTTCCAGCGGTGTATCCAGGCGCATGGCCATCTCTTCCAAAAATGCGCCCGTCCCGGCAGCGCACTTGCGATTCATTTTAAAGCTCGATCGTTTGCCGTGGGCATCCAGTTTGATGATTTTGTTGTCCTGCCCGCCGATATCGATGATGGACTGCGCCATGGGAAAATAATGAAAGCAGCCTTTGCCATGACAGCCGATTTCCGTGCGGCTGTTTTGGGCGAAGGCGACATTGTTGCGGCCGTATCCTGTGGATAAGGTTGCAGCGACATCCGTTTCATCGACGCCGGCCATCTGCATGGCTTCAGTGCGGCATCGCAGGGCCGTGGCGGCAAAGTCGATCCCGGTCCGGGCCACACTGCGCCCAATCAGGTTGGATTGGGCGTCAAGAATCGCAACCTTGGTTCGTGATGCGCCTACATCAACGCCGATATAGATGGGTCCTGTATTCACATGGATGTCTAACTGGGTTCGATGGCTTTCACCAACCCTCGGATCATATGGTTATAGGGCGTCGGCGTACCCGCCTGGCGACCGTATTCTATCATTTTCCCGTTCATGAAATCGACTTCGGTACGACGGTTGTTGACGATATCCATAAGCATGGACGGTTTATGGTCTCCGGCCGATCGCATGTATTCCATGGCATACGGATAGTAATTCCAGCCCAAAGATATTTCATTGGCCCGTGCAACCCGTGCACACTCAATGGTCAGGGCGTCGATCAGCTCAAATACCAAGGGGTCATTTATGGCTTTGGCCATGGTAAGACCGGTCACCGCACACACCGGGTTCATGCAGGCATTCATGATGGATTTGCGCCACACCCTGGAGACGATATCATCTGTTCTTTGAGTTTTAAGTCCCGCATTGCTGAGCGCTTGGCTTACCGCTTCGGCTGCCGGTCGCGAATTTGAGTCGAGTTCCTGCATGTAGTGCGGGGGATGGTGAAACGGCATGTTGACGTGGGCCGGTCCAACAAGTCCACATCCGAAGTTGACGACAGCCCGCATCACACGTTCTTTGCCCAGAATTTTAGACAGTTCCAATTCGGTATCTATACCGTTCTGCCAACTGACGGCATAGGCGCCCTGCTTGACATAGGGCTCAATGGCCGAAGCGATGAGAGGGGTGGCATTGGCTTTGACGCAGATGAAAATCACATCAGGTACATCATCAGCCAAATCGTCCACCGAGTTGACGACACGGGTGACTTTTTGCTTCAGGGTCTCCGCACCTTCAATGATAATACCGCGGGAGACGGCCGGTTCTATCAACTCCGGTATCACGTCACACAGCGTGACCTTATAATTGCCCTTGGAGAGAAAAGCGGCCACAATGCATCCCACTGCGCCTGCACCGACCACGGCAAATGATTGGGGGTTTGATTCTTTTTTTGCTTCCATTTTTACCCCTCCATGTACCTGCAGTTATCATTTAAGGTGAAACACGCCAATCGGCAAAGATGACATACCCGATAAGTTATATCCGTAAGAGTTACGGGTCACCACCGTTCGCCCTGAATGAGCACAGGAAACATTCCAAATGGGATCGAAATACCGGTTTTAATATCCGCTTCTAAGTGTTCAAATCCATGATACCGAAGTCTTCAGCCGTCAGAATTTTATAATTTTTCTCTTTAAGGGCATTGGCGGCAGCATCATTGTCACTAAAGTTGAATATCATCACTGCATTGCTGCCCGACATGCCGACATACGCGTAAGAGTAATTGACATTGATATTGGTATGGTAAAGGTGTTCCAACATATCGGCCAAGCTGCCGGGCCGGTCTTCGATCTCCACCGCGATGACATCGTCTATTTTTGCAGGCAAGTGCTTTTCCATGAGGTAGCGCCGTGCGGCCACCAGATCCGACACCAGCAGTCGCAATTGTCCGAAAGCACCTGAGTCCACCAGGTTCAAAGCCCGAATATTGATTCCGCGTTCTCCCAGTGCGCGTGCCACTTCATAGAGTCGGCCATGCCGATTCTCCAGAGAGATATTAATCTGCTTTAGCTTCATTGCCCCCCCTTTCCCTGGTAT
>JBNLFN010000016.1:0-34460 GCA_050305555.1 Desulfobacteraceae bacterium
GCGCCTGTGAAGCGTACGTTCGGCAATAAAAAATGCAAAATCCGTGGTTAAAAATTCCAGCGGCTGATTACGAAGCACACATGGCGTCGCCAAATGTCGATCAACTCCGAGTGCTTAGTGCGCTTTTTTCGGAAGTCTTGAATGAGTTCTTGCCAACTTCCGTTGCTGTTTTGGGCTGCGCAACTGGAAACGGGTTTGAGCATGTTAAACCATCGGGAATAGACCGTGTGGTAGGCGTCGACATCAATCCAGCATATTTGGAGATATTGAAGGACCGCTTTTTGACCAAAATCAAGTGCCTTGAGTTGATAGAGGCCGATATTTCGTATCCCGAATTTCGGATTGAACCGGTTTCAGTAATATTCGCTGGATTGGTATTCGAGTTTGTTAATGTCTCAATTACATTGAATAATATCGTTAGGTGCCTAAAGCCTGGTGGTGTGCTGGTTGCTGCTCTTCAAAAGCAGAAATCTGATTCTTCGCTGGTTACACCAACGATATATGGGAGCCTTAGAAGTCTTGCCTCTATCGCCAATCTTGTATCCCCTGCTGTTTTCAGCAATATCTGTACTAATGAAGGTTTGCTTTTGCTTAAGAATAGAGAAGTCGGATTAAAAAGCGGGAAAAGCTTGTTTGTCGGATTTTACCAGAAGGGCGCCGAACCCACAAATTCAGCGGAGGAACTTACCCAAAGAAAGTGGACACCAAAACCTAACTGAGAAGGAGGTGTCCAAATGGCGAGAATGATTGGATCAATGTCCTATGGCACTGATCGGGTCCACACATAGGGGACTTTCACCCCATAAATTCACGCCCATGCCGGGCGTACACAATCTCTTCCAGCGGAGCGCAAAAAAAGCCGCGCCCGCCGAAGAGTGCGTTGGGCAGAATATAAAATGATACGGATATGTACAGAATCTGATTTCAAACGGATTTTTGAGATTATCAATGATGCTGCGCATGCATATAAAGGAATAATCCCAGACGATCGTTGGCACGAGCCGTACATGCCCTTTGATGAACTCAGAAAGGAAGTTGAGAATGGTGTTTCTTTCTGGGGACTGGAACTTGATGGGCAGCTTCTTGGCGTTATGGGAATTCAGGACAAAGGCGAAGTTACCCTCATCCGTCATGCCTATGTGTCGACACGCGCTCAAAAACTGGGAATCGGAACAAAACTGCTCAAGCATCTTGAAGGCCTGACAGAGAAACCTGTTCTTTTGGGGACCTGGGCAGCTGCTTCATGGGCAATATCATTCTACGAAAAGAATGGATATGTTCCAGTGTCAGAGAAAGAAAAGAATAGACTTCTCAGAAAGTATTGGTTGATTCCAGAGCGACAAGTAGAAACATCTGTGGTTTTAGCAAAGGGAACCCGGAATCTCCAATGATTGAAATTATTTGAGTTTTCCCTGAAACCACTTATTATGTGACTTAAGCGTCGGATCATCAATTTGATGCGATATCGCTACACCAGGACCGCACCCGGAACTGCCGATCCAGTTAGACAAGGTAAATATTAGCAATAAGGTATCAGGTATTATGCTGACATTACAGAATGTGACTAAATCCTACAGAGAGCAGCGGGTGCTGTCCAATATCAGTTTTGAGGTGCAGGGGCGTGAGATGGTCAGCATTATGGGAAAATCCGGGGCCGGCAAAAGCACCCTGCTGGCTGTCATGGCCGGACTGGTGCGCCCTGATTCCGGCCGGGTCATTTTTCAGGACCGTATCGTCAGCAATCTTGATGAGGAAAACCTGGCCGCTTTCCGTCTCCACCATATCGGTTTCATCTTTCAGGATTTCAAGCTTATTCCCTCCCTGACCGCGCATGACAATATCCTAATGGGCATCTATCCTCGCAGGGATATTCCGTCAGCTGAAAAGGAAAAGCGGATCAATGAACTTGCAAGCCAGGTGGGACTGACGGCGAAACTCACCGAAAAAACAGTCAATTTAAGTGGCGGAGAGAAACAGCGGGTGGCTATTGCCAGAAGTCTGGTAAACCAGCCAGCTCTGGTTTTGGCAGATGAACCCACCGGCAACCTGGATTCTGCCACTGCGGAGGAGATCATCGCCCTTTTCAAAACGTTGCATAAAACATCGGCCACCTCGTTTTTGATTATTACCCACGACCAGGACGTTGCCACCCAGACTCAGAAAACCTATCTTTTGCAAGATGGAGGACTGATACCATGAGGATAATACTCAAACACCAACAGGGGGTGCTGATGGCTAAAAGGCTTACTTGCTTTTTTGTCCTTGCCCTGTTTCTTCATGCCGGCCAGGTCATGGCGGGAAATACAACGCTTATTGAAATTTTTTTCTTGCCCCATCGTCCGGCTTTGGATGTTGTCACTAAAGTGGAAAAAATTGCAGCTGAATTTGATAATATGGTCATCAAAAAATATAACTTTAATGATCCGGCAGCCAAAACACTTTTAAAAAAATATAACCTCACCGGGCATATACCTGTGGCAATTTTTATTAACGGACAAAACACTTTTACGGTTAATGGGGAAAAAATCATTCTGCGCAATTTTACCCGGGGAAATGCTTTTGTTCCTACGTTCGCAGGAGAATGGGATTACGACGACCTGAGGGTGATCCTGCAAAAAATCAGCGGAGCAAAGTAATGGGCCTTGCCGCCATGGTCTTTTCCAATCAACGCTATTACGCCAGGAAGGTCGTGCCGGTCGTTTTGATTTGCGGTTTGATTCTTCTGATCCCCACGGTCTCAATTCTGTTGGTCTCCCATATCCGCACTTTGGCTGAAAAGCCGTTGAACGCACTCAATACCGAATTGATACTCCAGCATGACCAAGGTGGCAAGGCACCGGCAAAAGTGCGAACCAAAGGGTTGGTGGAGCCCTTTAACCTGCACAGCTTTAACAACAAATCAGCCAGAGATTTGTTGGCAGCTATCCCCGGTATCAAAAATTTTTCTACTTCCTTCGTTCTCTGGAAATTTGATCTCCGCAATACCTTGACAGTGGTGGGTCTCGATCCTTCCGATCCCATGGTAGGTTTCCGAAAAGTGGAGGGGCTTTTAACCGGGAAAAGTCGTTTTTTCACGCGCAGCAGCGCCAAAGAGGTTCTGCTAGAACGCCATTTTGCCAAACTGTTTGGTTACAAACCCGAGGCCTTTTTTAAACTGGCGGATGCCGACCTGAAGATCGTCGGTGTGGTGGATTTTAAAGAACAAAGCAACCTCAGTAACGCCGCCGCTTTCGTGCCTTACGAAACAGCACTTGCCCTTGCCGGGCAGAGCGAAAAAGTGATCAACCAGGTTTTTATATCGCTCGCTTCAGCGGCAGATATTGAACAGGTGCGCCAAGCCATAAATCAGGCTTTCCCCGGGTTTTCCCTGATCAGCAAGGACAGCCTGTATAAAAACCTGTCCGCTTTCAACCGGCTGATTTACCGAGGCGGCCATGTTATGGTGCTGGCTGTTGTTCCCCTTGCCTTGCTGCTTCTGGTCTGGACTTTGAAAATCCATCGCCTGGAATTTTCCGGCCAGATAGATATCTTCACTATCCTGGGATGGCCAAGATCCGATCTGCGACGCTGGTTGGCATGGGATCTTGGCTTTGTACTCGTCGGCGCCATAATATTTGCCGCCATTTTAGCGGGGTTTACCTATTGGGGCCTGTTGCCCCAACTGAAAATTGCGCCTTTGTTAGAGCAGGGTTTTCAATTATGATGATCCCATATTTCCTCTCTTTTCTGCAGGCCAATAAAATAAAATGCGCCATTTTATGCCTCAGTCTGTCGGTTTATTTCGGCATGTTAGTTATTGCCGCTACTTTACACCATTCAATTCCTGAAATTGCCCGGATCCCCCTGCAAAACATCGGCGTCCAGACCATCGTTCAAAAGACAGGCGAGATCCCGGACCAGATGGTTGGAGCGATCTTTCCCCATTCAAACGCCCCCATTTCAAAGGGCCAGTTTGACGCCCTGGCAGGGCTGCCTTTTGTTGAACAAGCTGATCGATGCCTATATTTCTGGTATTTTGATGAACTTTATTTTAAGGCTGTTCTGGGTATCGATCCGGGCAAAGGTATCCTGACCGATCTTCTTAGAAAAAATATCGCCCAAGGGCGTTTTGATCTGGGCCAAGGCAAAATTGTTATCACCGCCAGCTTCAATGCAAAGCATGCTTTAGGGGTTGGCAAAATTGTGGTTCTGGGTGAAAAAAAATTTACCATCACCAGTGTGCTGCCGCCCAATGTCAGCGGCAATATCATCCCGGCCGATATTTACATGGCCCAGGCAGATGCCCTGGCTATGGTGCATGATTCAGCACAAATGCAAAAAATCTACCATCTTGGAGATGGGGATATCAGTAATGTTGTCCTTTTGCGCAGCAATCCCAATTGGCAGGGTGACAAGGAGATACTGATCAAGGAGAATGATGAAAAACTTCTGGTTTTCAGCGAAAAAACTTTTACCAAGGAAATCACCAATCAGCTTGGTCTTGTCTCAACGGCAGGTCGTTTGCTTTTTCTTGTTCTAGGGGCGATACTGATTATTGCCTTTGGGCTGTTGACCTCCTTCAACTTGAAATCCCGGGAAGGTGAAATTGCCGTCTTAAGAATGATTGGCTGGCGCATCATTGATCTGAAAAAGCAATTTATTGGCGAGAATCTCATTACGATGAGTGTTGCCATTCTTGCGGGCAGCGGCTTAAGCTTAGCCGGACTTTTCCTGCTGGCCAGGCAGTCTGTCAGAATGGAGCTGCCTTGGGACATCTCAGCCCGGCCTCATTTTTTACCCGCAGAAAACAGCATTGAACGAATGGTTTCCGCTAACCTGCCGGTGCATTTTGACCCACAACTGTTGATATCTTCAGCTATCGGCTTTATGATCATTTTTCTGATAGTCAGCCTGTTTTCATTCCGCAGAATCAAGAAAATCAAACCTTATGAATACGCGAGGTGAAAGGGCCGGCAACGGCCGTGGCAGCATTGCTTTTCAACTTTTTAGCCCATGGTAATAAACAAGAAAACTTATGGAAAACAAGTTTATAGAATATGTAAAGATTTTAGAAACTCATAATGCGGGAGATCGCGTTTTTTTAAAATCGATCCTGGATGCCGAAGGCATAACCTATTTCATCCAAGGGGAATTCGTTGCCCCTTACTTGTTCAATGCGCTGCCAATGAGACTTATGGTTAAAAAGGATCAGGAAAAGAAAGTGAGAGAAATTCTAAAAGACATCGATCTATCCTATTCATATGGCGGCGTGGAATAGTGTAGAAAAAACATATACGACTAGACAAACATAGCTACGATGAAAATACACCATTTGAGAAATGCTACATTCATCATCGAGTCAGAAGACAAGTATATCCTGATCGACCCAATGCTCGGCGATAAAGAAACTTTGCCGCCTTTTGCCCGTTTTAAGCACCCATCCAAAAAAAACCCGCTTGTGCCCTTGCCCGGCAATGCCGAAGATTTACTCAATAAAACGACAAATTGCTTAATCACCCATAGTCAAAAATTCGGAATTAAAGCTTTACAGCATTCAGATCATTTAGATGCTGCCGGTGAGGCTTTCTTAAAGGAGAAGAATATTCCGATTGCCACTTTTGAACAAGATGCATCATATTTAAAAAAACATGATCTAAACATCGAAGTTACTCTGACACATTGGCAACCCGTCGAATATTCAGGCGGCAAAATGACCGCCGTTCCAGCACGACATGGGCACGGTTGGATACATGCTTTTATGGCAAATGGGGCAGGACTGTTTCTTCAACTGCCTGACGAACCTTCTATTTATATCAGTGGAGACACTGTATATACCAAAGATGTGGAAAGCGCATTAACCGAATTTAAACCCGATATTAGTGTGATGGCATCCGGTGGTGCCAGTTTGGATGTCGGCGGACCTATTCTAATGCCGATGGAGGAGTTAATCGCTTTTGTGAAACATGCGCCGGGTATGGTTGTGGCAAATCATCTTGAAGCACTCAACCACTGCCCGACGACGCGTTCACAATTAAAGCTGGCACTCGAACACAAGGGTTTACTGCCGAAGGTGCACATTCCAAAGGACGGTGAAACTATTGAATTTTCAGCGTAATTGATGAAACATGTACAAAATGTCCTATCTTGACGGGTAGTATGGACCTGAGTGACCGGACAGGGAATTTAGGAATCAGAAATGTAGCATTTACTTATGCCCCTTGCCGTATTGATCGTTGTACTGCTTGCATCTCAATTGCATGTTTGCTGGAACTTCTATATCAGAAGCACAGACAATATAAATCCCAGCAAAGCAGCTGCATTGACACACCATCATGGGTTTGGCATACTCAGGGAATACAGCGATTCACAGTATCAAGCTCAAAAACGGTGTCTCATCCTGAAAGGATGAATAATGCGAATTTCGCGAAGGTCAATTCGAGCATTTGTTTTGTTCGTTTCGACCGTTGTGTTCGTTGTCTCAATATTCTCCTGCCAAAGCGCCCATGCGAATGACAAACCATCTTTTTCCCGAGCACCTCGCTATATTTCGTTACACGTAAATGAGCCGCTTGGTACGCTGATAGCCGGTGAAACCGGCAACCTTGAACTATTCGCCAGCCTGACCGGACCGACCACCCCATCCAAAGGACAGATTTTCTGGAACCCTCAGAGCGCGACACCCCTGATCATATGGATCGCAACACCGGTCAATAGCGGCATCGGATTTATTGACCACGTGCACCCTGACAGACCCCGGCATCATATCCAGATAACATTTAAGCGAACAACCCGCACTGATACCCAAACGCTATCCGCGTCGGTGAAATATCGGGTCAGCGCGAGAACCGCAGCCGGCAAACACGCCCTATGGTTTGACATTTACGGGGATTTGATCAATGCAGGCGGAGAGAACATCCGAGATATGGGGATTGTCAGACTGCCGGTTAACATCGATACGCATATCGGCACCAAACTATTGATGTTGGTGGTCATTTTCGTCGCCGTTTTCCTTTTTATCATGGAATGGGTGCGCGTAGATGTCGTTGCCATTGCGATGATGGTGCTGCTTCCCGAATTAGGGCTGCTTAATGCCGAAGATACATTCAAAGGCCTCAGCAGCAATGCCGTGGTGGCGATCATCGGGGTGATGATTATCAGTTACGGCATGAACCGCGCCGGACTGGTCAGCCGTATCATCCAGCCACTGATTAAATATGTTGGGAACAGTTCCCATCGGCTGACCTTGATTTTCTCCGGATTGATAGCCGTCATATCCAGCGTGATGCAAAATACCGGCGCAGCGGTGCTCTTTTTACCCGGCATCCGCCTGGTTGCATCCTACCGGCTGAAGATACCGATTTCGCGTGTGCTCATGCCTATTGGAATGGCTGCTATTCTCGGTGGTACGCTGACGATGATCGGAACAAGTCCTTTGATACTGCTCAACGATATTTTGCCCCCGGATATGCCCAAATTCAGTTTTCTGGAATTAACCCCCATTGGATTCGCTCTGGTCGTTAGCGGGATAGCCTATCTCTCTACCGTGGGCATGCACCTGCTGGCAAAATATCCAACAACCGAGTCAAGCGATACCCAGAAGGATCAAGAGGGTATTTTGGGTGCCTATCCTTTGATTAAGGGGCCGTTTGAAATCTATGTGCCGGAAAAATTCCAGGCAGGGCAGCGGCCTTTGGCTATGGCTGAGATACGCCAGCGCTTTCTGGTGAACATCGTCGCCTCAGCCAAATCCCCCAACACCTGCGAAATCGCCCCCCTGCCTGAAACCATCGTAAGGCCAGGCCACGTTTTATGCGCCTACGGACCGGTCAAGGCCGTTAAAAGATTTATAAAATCATATGGTTTGGTCTTGATGGAAGAACCCAAGTGTTTCAAAGACAATATGTTCAACCCATCACTGGCCGGCATCGTCGAAGGGGTGGTCTCTCCTCGTTCCAGCCTTCTCGGACAGACAATCAAAAAAATCCGTTTCCGTGAAACCTTCGGCCTCAATCCTCTGGCTATTCATCAATCCGGCAAGACCTATTACAGGCAATTGGCTGACCGGCCGCTGCAGGCCGGTGATGCGGTTCTGTTGCATGGCACCTGGGAACAACTGCACGCCCTGGAGGATCTGCATCACAATCTGATCATTATCACCCCTTTTGAAGAAGAGTTCCATAAGCCCCAGAAAGCCGGCTGGGCGCTGGCCACCTTTCTGGTGACGCTGTTATTAATGATCTTGTCCAGTTTCTACTTTCAAAAACTTTCGTATAATCCAATACCCCTATCGGTTTGTCTGATGATGGGTGCCGTTGGCATGGTTTTGACCAAGGTCATTACGATTTCGGAAGCTTACCGCTCTGTAGACTGGCGTACCGTATTTTTGCTTGGGGGACTGATCCCTTTAGGCATGGCCATGAATCAAACCGGAACAGCCGAATGGATCGCCAGAACCATTGTTACGGGACTCGGCCCGCTTATGACGCCGCTGTTGTTTCTTATCATTATGGCCGTACTGAGCTGTGGTTTCACCATGGTCATATCTAACGTGGGCGCCTGCACCCTGCTTATCCCGCTGGGTATTTCCATCGCCCATCAGATCGGTCTCGATCCGCGTGTGGCTGCCATTGTTGTCGGTCTGGGGGTTTCCAATTCATTTATTCTGCCAACGCACCAGGTCAATGCACTTTACATGGGGCCCGGGGCTTACAAGACCAAAGACTATATAAAAATCGGTATCCCGCTGGCCATCATTTATATCACCATTCTGGTTACAATGACCTATATCCTGTACCTATAAAGAAGCGACATGTCAGACATTGGATTTGTTTATCAATAGCACGGCCCTGTTTTGGGCGCTGGCCGAAGTCTGGATTCTGCTATTTTTAATGAGGGCAATTTCCACCGGTCTTGGAAACCCGCCTAAAGCTCAACTGTATGGCGGTGCTTTTATCATATGCGCTATGATCCTTTCAACCATCGCTTTCCGCGGAGAACAAATCGCCGGGCAGGTCTTTGACTTTCATTACGGCCTTAAGCGGCACTTTTATCGAAACGCCCAGTGGCATTTTTTCTGTACTTTATGGGTGGTGCTTGAAGGTGCCATCATGATCTATGTTTGGCAAATCTATTTGATGCTCATGCGATCGTGCCGCGCCGATGATCATGGAAACGATGTAAAAAGGCCATCGGGAATCTATCCGCATCTTGCCGTCATGGTTTTGGGTGGTTCGATATTTCTGTTTTTTACACGCTATGAATACCATACGTTTTCACTGCTTGGACCCTCAGGAATAAATGCTTTGGCGCTCGACCGAATTTCCGATTTCTACCTCAATATTTGCGGTGTGGTCTGGGTCATATTCGACGGGGGTGTAGCGGTACTTGGATATAAAATCTACCGGCTCATACGCCCCTTACAGATAAACACTGATGTTGCATAAACGCCATTGGAATGAGAGATAAACAATGGAATTACTTGTTCAGTGGGCTGCTGTAAATTTCACATTTGATCTTTATCTGCTGACCACCAAAATCCAAGGGATTTTGTGGAGCATCGCCGATGTCGCCCTGGTTTACTATTTTTTAAAAATCGCCGCGCTCACATCCAATGATGCACAATCTGCAAAAATGAGAACCCGGTTCTTTTGTTTATGGTTGTCGGCGATTTTGACCCCTTTTCTTCTCTTTGCCCATACCAAATTTCAATACTTTGCTCTAGATGCAGTGATCTGTGGTCTCCAGTATTTGATTTTATTGGTTACCCTGACCCTTTCCGGTAAAAAAATGTTAAGCCATTTTAAGCAGATCATCGCATGATCCGCGTATACGGTTGTACGGGTGAAGCCGGCTTCATGTCCCGCTCTTAAAACAGTCTCACACAGTAGAAATCGAGCCGGACCGCCAACTCTCGATTTTTTAAGGGGCGGATTCATATCAACAGCCAACGGCCAGGGGCGCGGTGCCCTGGCCGTTTTTTGGTGATCCGCTTGCAGCCGACAAGATCTGTTTTTTAATTACCGAAACTGCCACGTTAGACGATAAAATAAGATTTGCTTGGATTGCGTATTGCCGGCAGTATCAACAGCTGTGATGGTAATGGTGTTAAGGCCGCCATATAAACGCAGGCCCTTTATTTCCCACTGGGTAGTTCCCGTGGCTCGGCCGCTACCGCCGCGACTGTTTTTCCACAGCACCTTGGCCAATTGCTGATCATCATCAGCATTGCCGAAAATATCGATCTGACTTTTGAAGGTCAGGACCCACAGGCGATTGGGATCATTAATGGACACCGTCGGCGGTGTGGTGTCTTTTTCAGTGGTATCGCCGGCCTTCACCTGAATTTGGCAGATATCCACACCAACCAATCCTTCGCTGTCCTTCACGATCAACTCAAAGGTCAGCTTAGCACCGTTAAAAAGGTCCTCAGGAACCGTGAAGACCGGGCGAACCGCCGTAGCATCCGAAAGCGTGACCGGTGAGCCGAAAGTCTGGTGCCATTGATAGTTCAAATCCAGCCCCTCCGGATCATAGGATTTTGAGCCGTCCAATTCCACCTCATCGCCGGCCTTGACTGTTTGATCGGGGCCGGCGTCGGCCACGGGTTCCATATTGTTCCATGTCACCGTGACCCTGCAGCTGTCCGTATCGCGCAACCCGCCCCCATCTGTTACCGTCAGTTCAAAGATGAGTGCCGCGCCTTCGGGACCGACGTCCGGTGCCGTGAAATAGGGTGTGGGTGATGATGTATCAGACAACAGCACCTCCGGCCCTTGTGTCTGGCGCCATTGATATCCTGCAATACCGTCATCCGGATCTGCCGATTCGGCAGCACTTAAATGGACGGTACCGGCCTCATCGACACTTTGATCGGCACCTGTTTTGGCAATGGGGGGCTCGTTGATCCAGGTTACGTTAACAATGCATCGATCCGATGCTTGCGCACCGCTGAAATCGGTGACCGTCAGCTCAAATTCCAGCGCCTCGCCATCTTCATTCACATCCGGTGCGGTAAACACAGCCTGCTCTTCAGAATAAGAACTCAGATCGACAGCGGTTCCATTGATTTGATGCCATTCATAGGTGGCTATCCCGTCATCCAGGTCCATAGAATTGAGGCCGCTCAAGGTAACTTGGTTTTGTTCTGCCACTGTTTGATCCGGGCCGGCGTCTGCCACGGGCAGTTGGTTGTTGGGTTTGAACTGCGCCTCGATGGTATGGTCGGCATCTATTTGCGAAAAGGTGTAGCTATCGATCGGGCCCAAGGCGCTGCCATCCACGATAAGGTCCTTGAGTTCATATCCTTCATCCGCCGTTATGGTGAAGGTGCGGTTGCTATGGGCTGTCGCATCGATAACACCGGCAGGTGCAATGGATCCGCCTTCACCAGCGGTAGCGGCAATGGTATAGCTGGGGTCTGCAAAACTGGCGCTGATGGTATGGTTCGCATTGACTGCTGAAAAGGTATATGACGCCGCTGCTCCGATGGAAACACCGTCCACGGCCACATCGGCAATCTGATAGCCGCTGTCAGGCGTAATGGTATATGAGCGGCTGCCGCCGTAAGCTATGCCGGTCTGGCCAATGGGCGCAATGGTGCCGTGGGCGCCGGCCGTTGCCGTGAGGGTATAGTGATGGGCCTCAAAAATCGCACGAATGGTGTGCGGTGCGGCGATATTGCTGAATGTATAAGTTTCAAGCGGGCCCATCGACTGTCCGTCAACCTGAACATCGGCCACATCGTACCCGGTGGCGGGCGTGATGGTATAGGTCAGGTGGTCTCCATGGGAAATACTGACACTGCCCGACGGGGATATTGTGCCGCTGCCCTCGGCAAATGACATCAATGGATAGGTATTGATCGAAAATGAAGCGCCGAGGACATGGTCCTCATGGATTTGATTAAACGTATGGGTAGTTACCGCTCCTACTGAAACACCATCTACCGTGACATCATCAATATGGTACCCCACGCCGGGCGTTATAGAGAAGGTTTGACTCGCCCCGTCATTTACGGTTGCCGAAGCAGGCGAAATAGATCCATGCGTACCGGCCTGCGTGGTAATTGAATGGACTATGGGCCCGCTTGGCTCCGTAATATAGTTGACTTCATTGGAATCGCCACTCGAATCGCTGCCCACGTATGCCCGCACGATGAAGTAATAGGATGTGCCATCGTCCAGATCATGGATGGTGCAGCTGGTTTGAGTGGGATCATCCTGCGGGCCGGGCCATACAGGAGATTGATAATCGTATGGTTGGCCCTCAAGACGCTGATACACGTGGTAGCCGTCGGGAGAAGGCGTATTGGGATCCCAGGCCAGGGTGACTTGGGCGGCATGGACAATGGTTTGGGTAAAAAGAACGAGTAAAATGATCATCGCCAGAAATAATTGGCGTTTGATCGATTGTTGAAAGTTAACCGACATGTTGCGATCCTCCGTGGTTTGTTTGATAGACAACCGGTTTATCCACGAAAGGTGCAACCGTTTGCCTTCGGTAGCCCTGCTACCATGTCTTCTGTTAAGAAGATTTAGGCCAGCAGCTTTGCGTCCCATCCTTTAGGATGGTTTGCCATTTTCGGGCAGTTATTGAACTGTCACGACTTGAATCATAGGCAAATATGGTGCCAATCAATTTGGCAGACCCCATATATGGTGGTCAACCGGCTATAATAATAATGGTTTCTAGTAGGCACATATTAAGGATCATCGCCGGCAGGGTGTTTGGCGAGTCGGTGATCGTACACCAAAAGATACTCGGTCCGGAAGAAAAGTGGACAGGTGAATCCAGCAAACCCACCATAAAAAAAGGGCCGGCTGCTTGAAGCAACCGGCCCTTTAAAATTTATCGCTGCGTGGACTTACTTCTTTTTTTTGGGATGGCAGGCCGTACACTTGGTGGGTGCATCCTTGGTCCCTTTTTCTTTATTGATTTTGCGATGGCAGCCGATACAGTTTTCATGCACGGCATTGGCATGGTACTCGCGTTTTTGCTCTTTGGATAGCCCTTTGGCTTTTTTGCCTTTGATCTCGCCGGGCTTTTTATGGCACTCAAAGCATTTTTGGACATTGTCGCCCTCTTTTAAGTCGGTGAGGGGTTTGCCCTTGTCGTCATGGTGGCATTCACCACACTTGATTTTGAGTTCCGTATTATGTTTCTTGTGGGTGAAAACCGCGGTTGACTTTTTGTGCTTGTATGGTGAATTCATTTCCAATTCATCTTTTACTTTTGTGCCGGCGGACAATCCTGCAACGACGAAAAAACTTGCCGCCAATGTGATAGCAATGGCTATCCATAGAGACCGTTGGATCTTCAATTGTGCACCTCCTTTGAATTTCTCTTGTCAAAACCCAAATTTGAGAGGGGTTTTAACAACTCCAAAAATTAATGTCAATTTCTATGAATCAAAATTCATCTAATGCCACGCAATTCGTCGAGGTTAATTAAAAGGACGATGCCGAGGCAAAAAAAGTTTACGCAATATCGTAATACATTAAAATTCAATATGTTACCAATTTTTGATCTTTTCCTTATGCATCGGTCTCTGGTTTGCCCCTATCTTCCGGGTCAGTTTCGGGCGCGGTCCCTTCTTGTGCATCGGTTCCGGGTTCGACCCCATCTTCGCTCTCTTTTTCATCGGCTTTTTCCTTTCCAAAAATGCGGGCACCGATGATGCTGATTTCATACAGCAGGATCAAAGGAAGGGCCATCATGATCTGGGTGACCACATCCGGGGGCGTTAAGATAGCGGCGGCGCAAAAAAACAGCAATATGGCGTACTTGCGGTTCTTCTTCAGGAATGCGACACTGACGATGCCGAGCCGCGCCAAAAAGGTTATCACCAGGGGCAACTCGAATACAACGCCGAAAGCCAACAACAGCTTGGCGGCAAACCCCAAATACTCTTTCATACTGGGCATGGGGCGTATGGTTTCAGTGGCAAAGCTCAAGAAAAATTTGAACCCAAAGGGAAAGACGATAAAATAACCGAAAAGGGCGCCACCTGTAAAAAAAAGAGTGGATAAAAAAAGAATCGGCATCAACATTCTTTTTTCACGGTCATAGAGTCCAGGGGCCATAAACATCCAAAATTGGTAGATAATTACCGGTGAGGCCAACATAATGCCTGCAATCAGGGCAGTTTTAAGAAAGGTGAAAAAAGCCTCTGGCAGATGGGTATAAATCAGGGTATCCCCTTCTTGCATGGCCGCTTTTAAGGGTGCCACCAGGATATAAAAAAGGTCTTCCTTAAACGCGTAGCAAGCGACAAAACCAATGCCCACGGCAATAAAGCAAGTGATCAAGCGTTTGCGCAACTCTTCCAGATGGGCGGTAAAGGGTTGTTTTTCCGCTTCGGTCATGGTGTGGATTTATCCTTAGGTGGGTGCCCCGAATTTTTCGCATCTTCGTCCGGGATGGAACTTTTTTCTGTATCATCACTGTTATTTAGCGCGTCAAAGGCCTCTTTCACTTTGGCCAACGGCGCTTCGGTTTTCTCTTCCGATGCAACCTGCGGAGCTTCAACAGTCGGTGCTTCGTCAGCCAGTGAGACCGACGTATTGAGATCATCTTTTACCCCGGACAAATTGTCGCGCACCTCGTCCAAGCCGGTGTCGATTTCAATACTATCTTTAAGGTCGTTGGTGGCGCGCTTGAAATCGCCCAAAGCACGACCCAATGTCTTGGCCAACTCCGGCAGTTTTTTCGGCCCGATGATGATCAGGGCCACTGCCAGAATCAATAGCATCTCCGGCATTCCAATACCGAACATATCTTGCTCCTGTTACAGTAAAAACACACTTTTACGGTGTTTGGAAAAACCTGTCAACCCGCCTTGTCATGCAACGCTCTTATGGAATCTAATAGCCGCGGGGGCATCACAACTCAGAGGACTCAGGCTTAAGTACCAAAAAATAGAGTTGGCCCATGCATTTGAGGTGGCTAGCCGCCACTTCAGCCTGTAAACCGGCTCCCATAAAAAAATCGGCCCTCGCCGGCCCTATAATGGCACTGCCGGCATCTTGAGCCAAGGCAAATCCGGTGTATGGGGCCCATTCGATAATATCTCCGCGGGGGCCAACCCGGGGAAGCCGGGTAACCATAAAGGCGAGCGCTGCTGAGGGAAGCAGCTTTTGGTCCACAGCCAAGGATCGGTAGGGTGTCAGGGGCAGGCCTAAAGAGCCCACAGGCCCTTCGCCGGTGGCGCGTCTAAAAAAAACATACCGCGGGTTATGATCCAAGATCTTCTCCAATTGTTCAGGGTGTTGCTGCAAATAGGCACGAATGGCCTGCATGGACATCTCACGGGCCGGGATGGCGCCGTTGTCGATAAGCAAGCGCCCCACACTGCGATAGGGGCGACCATTGGAACCGCTGTATTGGATGGAGAGCAATTCGCCATCGGGCAATTGAACCTTACCCGAACCTTGGATCTGGAGAACAAACAGATCGATTTCATCTTTGAGCCAAGCGATGGGCTTCGCCACTGCATTAAAATTATTATTGTTTCGAATCTGACCGCGTGTTGGATAGGGCACCACGGTTTTGCCGGTAAAGCGACCGACGATGCGGCGTCCTTTCAGATCAGGAGCAAAAGCAGTTAAGTCAATCTCCACCATATCCGAAGGCTTGGCGTGAATGGGTGTGGGAAATCGGGATGAACGCTTTTGGCTGCCTTGCAACAGCGGTTCATAGTAACCGGTAAATAATACCGGAGGGGCGCCTTCCGAACGGATGCGATACACCTGAAAGTGAGCCCTGAGCTTGGCATTAAGCTCTTCGGGCGGTGGGTTTGCCGCAGCCCATCGGGCAAATACCTCCAGAGAATGAATCAAATGGCTCACCGGATATTGATCCGGGCCAAATTGTATTTGACGGTCCGGCGGCAACCGACGCAAATAGTCCATGCTTTTTTGGATGCTCCGGCCTAAATCCCGGTAGCTTCGATGATCCTCAAATTGGGGCAATTGTTCAATGGAAACCCGCTGCAAGGCGTTTTGGACCGTGACGGGTGGCAATGCAGGCTTGAGTGGTGGCGTGGGCGCACAGGCTACCAGCAGATACCCCGCTGCACCAACGATTAGTACAAACAAGCGGTGATGGTTAATTTTCAACATACAATGCAACCGTTTCACTTTTGCGGTGATCCAGAAAGCTCAAGTACGACAAGAGGTTTGGATTGCCGGCAATCGGCGTCAGCTTTTCGCTTTGAACACAAGAAATATCAACTTAAGATTTCTAGATAAGCGTTTTCACTTTCAATCGACAGAAAACCTAAACTTTTATTCTTTAAACTGCGTTCCAATTGCAATCCGCGTAAAACACACCACAGTTAGCGTCTGCCTTGTGGTTCATTCAAATCACCGTTTATATGTTCCGCTTTTACCACCGGTTTTTTCCAATAGATACACATCAGTGATGGTCATCCCGCGATCATAGGCTTTGCACATGTCGTAAATGGTCAAAGCGGCGGCCGAAGCGGCAGTGAGCGCCTCCATCTCCACGCCGGTTTGGTCGACCACTTGGGCCAGGGCTTCAATGCGGATGGCGCAGGTGGCCGGGTCTGGAAAAAAATCGATTTGCACATGGGTCAAATGCAACGGATGGCACATGGGAATCAGATCGGCGGTCCGTTTGGCGGCCATCACCCCGGCGATCCGGGCGGTCTCCAACACATTGCCCTTTTTGACTTTTTCATCTTGAATTAACACAAATGTGGATTGGGCCATAACGATCTTGGCCTGCGCCAGAGCCGTGCGATGGGTAGCTGCTTTTTCGGTCACATCCACCATACGCACATAACCTTTTTCATCAATGTGGGTCAGATCAGCCATAGTGTTTTTTTCCTTACAAGGGGGTTATCGCACTGTCTCTTCTCATTATGCCCTTGCCGGTATCTATTCCTGCAAGGCTAAAGCTTTGGTTACGCGCCTTGTCTTTTCAGGTGTGCCTCAGCCTGGGCCAACTCGGCTGGGGAGTTAATATTAAAAAAAGAAACCAGGCCCGGATCATGAAACCGCAACCGTTCTTCTTCAACGGTTTTCACATTCACTTGGGTCAACAGGCGCTGGATTTGATATTGTTGTTGCTTTAAATTGTTCTCAATAAATTTCAGGCACCGTTTGGAATAGATTGCCATCAAGGGCTCCATACCCAATTTGGTTTTCGGTATGATCAGATCCCAACGCGGTGCCGTCATCTGCAGCAAGTCGGTCACCAACGCCGGTTGCAAAAAGGGCATATCGCATGCCACCACCAGGGCATGGGTGTTGCTGGCGCTAAACAACCCCGCATGGATGCCGGTCAGTGAGCTACGGTAATCATAGTGGTCACTGACGATAAGCAGATCCCACTCCAAATAAATTTCCGGCTGGGTGGTGACTAAAATAATCTCGTCAAATTGAGGTTCACAAACCGTCAGCAATCGATCAAGGACGCGTTGGCCACCTACCTCGACTAGCGCTTTGTTGGTGGCGTTAAAGCGCTTGGATTGTCCTCCCGCCAGTATAATGCAACTATAGGGTTCCATGGCCATGAGTAAACTTTATCGAGGTTTGTCCGGGCACAACATGCACCCGTATAAAATACAAACATCCATAAAACGGGTCAATCAACAATAACAACAAAGGATAGGCAAAGCCCAACTTAAAATCAAGGCAACACTTTGAGTTGGCAGGTGTGAACTAAAAAATCAACTTGCACGACAGGTAAGCGGGCTGATATCTAGAAATGACCTTTTAGGATGAATTTGACCACCAACCCATTGGTGACAGGGAAATATGAAAAAGTATCGCTGTTTAATGCATGGAAGTAACTTATTGATCGCTATCAACGGCAAAAAACAGAAGTACACTTTTGAACAGAATCTTGTAGTCGATGCCAATAATCCGAAGCAAGCCGAACAATTGGCAGTAGCGCGGCTGACCCTGGACAAGGACCTAAAAAAGATTACGCTGAATAAAAAAAAGAGTCCGCCGGTAATTCAGCTGCATACCATCTGGGAGCTGGGTGCGCTGGAGGATATCCATCAAATTGAGGATAGTCGCATTTTTTATCCGGCCAAAAGGTGGTGGTGTTTTTGGAAAAAATTAACGCCCGTGGAAATTTCAACCTGATACATTGCAGCTTGCTAAACACTTACCCAGGAGCCCCGGTAATATGGATATGAAACCCCGCACTTGTGAATTGCTCAACGCCATACGATCGAAAGCACCTTTAATTCATAACATTACCAATTATGTAGTGATGAACAGTTCAGCCAACATTTTGCTGGCAATCGGCGCCTCACCCGTAATGGCCCATTGCCGGGACGAAGTGGCAGAGATGGCGTCCTTGGCCGGAGCGTTGGTTCTAAATATCGGCACGCTGGAACAGGATTGGGTCCATGCCATGATCATTGCAGCCAAAGCGGCCAATACAAGGGGCATTCCCGTTGTGCTGGATCCTGTGGGTGCCGGGGCCACCACCTTCAGAACGCAAGCGGTTCAACGGATCATGACCGAATGTCAAATAGCCGTACTCAGGGGAAATGCGTCGGAGATCTTTTCACTGGCATCGGCGGATGTCAAAACGAAAGGGGTAGACGCAACCATGGGCCTTACCCAAGAAGTCGTGGCAGCGGCCAAAACCATCGCCCAGGAAAAAGATTGCATTATCGCCATTTCCGGTGAAGTGGATTATATCACCGATGGCCACCATGTGTTTTATGTCGCCAACGGCCATCCCCTCATGACCCGCGTTACCGGCACAGGCTGCGGATTAACTGCTGTCACCGGCGCTTTTTGCGCTGTGGCGGGCGACGACCTGCTAAGCGCAACAGTGGCGGCTTTCGGCTTTTATGGTCTGTGCGGTGACTTGGCCATTGAAGTCAGTGACAAACCGGCCAGCTTCTTTGTGGCTTTTATGGATGCACTCTATGCCGCCGGCCCACAAGAGATCAACACGCTTTTAAAAACTACCGAAGCATAAACAGGTATAAAACCTTAACGCATAATCTTATTTCGTCACAGCACATGTAACTGTGTTATATAACCACGCAACATCTAACCCATGGGCGGTGAGTTATGGGCAAAAATGAACAACAAGTGCTTGAAAGTGTGGAGATCGATCGCGCGCTTAAACGGATGGCGTTGGAAATCCTGGAGGCACATAAGAACACCGAGGCGCTGGCCTTGATCGGCATTCATACGCGGGGGGTATATCTGGCCCAGCGGCTTCAACAGCATCTTGTAAGCGCCTCCGGAGAAGACCTTCTCATCGGGGAGATCGATATCACTTTGTATCGCGATGATTGGACGCAGAAAAGTGAGCAAGCCGTGGTCCAAACCACCGATATTGGATTTTCCGTGGACGACAAGAAGATCATTTTAGTGGATGACGTCCTGTATACCGGCCGCACCATACGTGCCGCCATGGATGCGTTGGTGGATTTTGGCCGGCCGGCACGCATCGAACTGGCCGTGCTCATCGATCGCGGCCATCGGGAGCTGCCCATTCAAAGCAACTATACCGGTCAGTGCGTGACCACTGAGCGCACTGAAAAAATCAATGTCATGCTCACCGAGTGTGATGCACAAGATCGCGTTATTCTCGTCAAGTAGATCGGCTGCGAATGGCGATTTAACGTGAACGCCTTTAATAACTTTTCAACGAGTTTGCAATATGGGACATCATGAACACCGTGCAATGGCCCCTGAATCGATCTGTGTTGCCGTATTGAGCGTTTCAAGCAGCCGCACCTTGGCTGAGGATGAAAGCGGGCACTGGATAGCCGATCAGGCTGAGAAACACAGCTACCCGGTTGCGGCGCACCAGGTAGTGGACGATGACATCAGCGCCATCCGCCGGGCCCTGCAAAAAATGCTGGCGGAGGTGTCGCCCGATGCGGTGATTGTCACCGGTGGCACCGGTATCACGCGCAAGGATGTCACCATTGAAGCCTTGCGCCCCCTGTTTGCCAAGGAGCTTACGGCATTCGGCCCCATTTTTGCCCAGCTTAGCTATGTCGAGATCAACTCAGCCGCCATCATGTCGCGCGCATCGGCCGGCCTTATCGGAAGCACCCTTGTGTTTTGCATCCCCGGCAGCAAAAAGGCTTGTCAATTGGCGTGCAATCGCCTGATTTTTCCGGAATTGGGCCATCTGCTGCACCATGCCCACGAAGGGTAACCCCCAAATAAGCTCAGCGTTTTTTTATTAGATCAGGGGGCGGACCCAAGGTCCGCCCCCTGTTTGATGGGTGGTATTGGCAGGGTGTTACGCTTTAGGCTTGTTTATCACAGTTGACCGCAGAACCATCCGCAAGCCACCCATCAATGCCGCCAGGCCGAGGGCGAACAGTACGATACCGCCGCCGGCCTCGGAGGTCGAAGCCGAGATAAAGCAGCCGCCGCTGGAGCCCCCGGAGGACGATCCGGTATCTTCACTGTCTCCTCCGGAATCGCCGCTGCTTCCTTCAACCACTGCAGCGACAAAGGGCGACAGGCTGTTGACGTCCACCGAAATGGTATGATTTTCCGTATCCACCGTGCGATTGGTGGTTTCGGTAACCCATTCGCCGTTGACCAGATGTTTGACTTGCAGGTTATCAATCTCTGCTTCCGACAAGGAGGCATCGTATTGAATTTGGACCGTAACCACACCGATCTGCGTTACGGATGCGCTATCACTCGTGGCAGCAAGATTGAACTCATACTGATTGCCCACGGCTGTTGAATCCGCCGGCAGGGCGACTGTGGCAGAGGGGGCAAAAGTGCCGACACTTTGCGCCGCCATCATCAGCGTTTCGCCGGCCATGGCGCCGGGTTCCTCATCACTCTTTTCAATGGACACGATGGCGGCCCCGTCATCACTTGTATCCAGCGAACCTGCCGGCACATAGATCTGGGAGGCATCGCCGTTACCCAGTTTAACCGCACCGGGAACGTAAACACTCACCGAATCCTCGTTCTTGGCCAGTGTGTTCACATTAAAGCTGATGTTTTCAAGAAAGGTCGTGTCATCATCTCCATAGTGAACGGCAAGGCTCAGAACGACATTGGTATCGCCGCTGTCCTTGGTGTAACTGGCGCTGATGGTCCGTTTATCGCCGCTCAGAACAATGTTGGAAAGCGAGCCGTTTCCGGTCGCCACATAGAGCTCGCCGGCAGTTGATTCAGCTGTGGGTGCCGTGCCGACCGCCTCGATGTCCTCATCGTTGAGATAGGATGTGCTGAAAATACCGATGTTGATCACGCTGCTGTCACTCGGGTTCTGCACCGCCTGGGCCATCAGGACGGGCACGCTATTGCGGGTGATGGTGGCCAAATTGTCGGTAATGTCGCCGGTCACCGTAAAAGCGTCGCCCACGGTAAAGATATCGGGCGGGCCTTCACCTCCGGTTTCGCGGAAAAAGACCAGCTGATAGGTGCCGCCGGAGGCCAGGCCGGGCACTTCATAGGCCGAGTAGGTGCCGTCGGCGTCCTGGGTCAGGTTGCCGAAGGTCAGGCTCTGATCGCTGGTGTTCATGCAGATCGCGCCGTTGATGTCGGCTGTGGTGGGATAGCCGCCGCCGGACAGAACCAGGTTGCCGGATACCGTGTAACCGGTGCTCTCCCAGGTCACATCCAGGGTGTTGCTACCGGCCGCGACCACTACATCGTCTTCGATCCGGGTGGGCAGTCCGTAGTTCATGAAGATGGCCTTGTAGGTGCCCGGTGCGATGTTGTCGATGGTGTAAGTGGTGGTGGTGGCCCCGTTGGGAGCCGGCACACTCATCACTTCGATGCCGTCCATCACATCTTTGTAGATCACGCCTTTGCGTTGCAGCATGATCACGGTGGCCGGGAAGTCATTGGCCTCACCCTTGAACGGAACCATGAACTCGGCACCACCGGGGATGGTCAATGTGCCGGATAATGACGCATCGGCCGCAACCAGGGTGAAGTTGGCGTTGGTGGTATCCGGTGCCACATTGTATTTGCGTTTTTCGCCCCACTCGGACTGCTTGCCCCAATCCTCGAACATATCGGGACGCTCGGCCGCGATGAGGTCGTAGTAATCCACATCCGGACTGATACCGTAGACGGTGTAGTAGCCTTGGGTGTCGGACACACCCTCGGCCTCCCCTGTGCCGTCATGGGTGTCGGAGGGGATGGCGAACACCTCCACACCGGGGATGGCGCTGCCTTGGCTGTCGGTCAAACGCCCCTGGATGGTGGTGCCCTCGGTCAGCTTGATGGTGCCCACATCGATATCGCCGGTGGCGCCGTCGGGCACTTCGATACCGGCAATCACACGGCCCACATAGTTCTTGGCGCCGTTGGATTTCTTGCCATGGGAGGCTTCCACGGTGATCACATACTTGTAACCGGTGGGCAGTGCGGTGAGATGAAACTTACCGGGGGTGTTGTTGGTGCGGGCGCCTTCGCTTCCACCACCGCCGCCGGTACCGCTGCTTTGCAGGTCCGATCCGTCTTCAATGTAGCTGTTGGACCAATCATCGTCCCGTGTTTCGCGCCAGGAGCCCATCACATGGGGCACGGCTTCACAGCGCACCCTGATACCGTCGTCGCTGGTGACCGCTTCGCCGGTATCGGCATCCACCAGTTTGCCCACCAGGTTGGCGCCGGCTTCGATGGTCAGGTTGGCTGTGGCATTGGCGTTGCTGACGGTGAACTTGGCGCCGCCTTCGACATAGCGGTCGGTCCAGAAACGCACCAGGTAGTCGCCGTTGGCCACATGGTTAAAGGTAAAACTATAGCGTGAGCCTTGCTCGAAGTCGCGTTTCATCAGCGGGTGACCGTGGCCCATAAATGAGTGTTGGGGGGTCTCCAGCTCCAGATGGCCGACCCAATTCCAGGCCTCCCAATCTTCTGAATAGGTCTGGGCTTCGGGCAGGGTCAATTGACCGGTGACCGTATGACCGTTGCCGAGCACAAAGTCAGTTGCGCTGGCATCATCGTCGGTGATCACCACCATACGGGTGCTGGCGGTCCAATGGTGGGTATTTTCGCCGCCGTTATAGTACATGGCATCGCCCATATCCTCGCTTTCGAACATGGTAATGCGTCGGGAGCTGAAGGGCGGCATCACCATATAAACGCCCGGTGCCAGGCCGGCAATGGTGAAGGTGCCGTCGGCCTGGATTACGCCCATGCGCGGATCCTGTCCACCCATGAACATCATGTCCATCGGCATGGCCATCACCGGCTGACCTTGGATATCGGCCGGCATGCTGATCGCTTCGCTCAACATGGGATCCCCATCGATGTCTTTGCGGTCATTGGGATCGCCGAAAGATTGGGTACCGGCATCGAAAACGCCGTCGCCAAAATCGTGCCAGGGCGCATCGCTGGTGCTCAAGGAAACGGTTCCCGAAATGCTGTAACCCCTTTCCATACCGAGATTCAGGGTGGTGGGGTTGCCGGCGTTGTTCTGCACAAAAGTGCGCTGCATGGAGACGCCGACACTGGCGTCGGCCATGAGGTTGCCTTGGCCGTCGTAGGCACCCAGATTCGTGACCAGGTTACCGTTATAAACAAAGCCCGTATAAACACCGGCTTTGACGACGTAATCTCCCGTTCCCAGACCGCTGACGCTGTACGCGCCGGTGGATCCGTCGATGCCGCCGTTGGCCACAGTGGCGATTTTGGGTGGCAGCCAATCCCAGGGGCGTTTGACTTCAACCACCACCTGGTTCAGGTCGACACTGATACCGTTGCCGGAAATGGTGCCTTGGACCACACCTTCGTGGGGCTTGAGGACCAGATTGGCTTCGGTGCTTCCGGAGACGGCCACAAATACCGGTGACTCGCCGTTCTCATCCACCAGCTCGTAGCCCTCGCCCAGCCAACTATGGATCTCATAGGTGGCGTCGGAAAGGCCGCCGAAAGCAAATTCCACGCTCTGATCGACACCGCGGGACACTTGCACATTGGTGCCGCTCCAGCCGTCTGAATGGGACCATGCATCGATCCAGATATCGATGGTGTCGCCACCGTCGCCTTCCCAGCGTTGCAGGTTGGTGGTGTCGCCCTGAATGGTCAGGGTGCCGGTGATCTTGCTGCCTTCTGTGATGGTCAGTTCGCCCATATCCTTGTCCACGCCCTGCTCCACCACCACGTTGTTGGTGGTGTGCGTGGCATAGCCCATCACGCGTACTTGCAGGGTATAGGTGCCGGCCGGAATGCCGTCGATACGGAATGTGCCGCTATCCGTGGAGGAACCGCCGCCCTGCCAGGGATCGATGCTGCCCCAGCCCCAATAGCGTTCATCGCTATTGGTGGTGCTGACGGCCTGCACATCGATATTGTTCCACTGCTCAACCGCTGCCGGCAGACGAACCGTGCCTTGTAAAATGGAGGCTTTGGTGAGCACGATGGTCCCCACTGTTGCGCCGGTGCTGTCCACATCCACCTCGACCGGAGAAGCGGCGTAGCCTTCCACATGCACGTTCAAGCTATAGCGCGCCGTGCCCGTTGGCGGCGGAATATTGATGGAAAAATTTTTGGAGGCGTCGCCCACGTTAAACTGGGCATCGCTGTTGCCCCAGCCCGGCCCTTGGATGTTGTGACCGTCCACCCAAACCCACAAATCGTTCTGCTCCCAGCCCCACTGATTGGTGAAGGCGGCGAACTGATCTTCGACTTCGTCGGTCACACCGTCGGCATCCCGGTCCAGTTTGAGGGTGCCGGTGATGGCGATGGCGTCGCTCATGGATAGGGTGCCGGCATCGGCCGAAGTTTGGCCGTCCGGCAGATCAATATCGGTTTCATAGGTCACCTTGCCGGAGGCCTGGACGCGCAGGTGATAGTTGCTTCCGGCCTGCAGACCCGACAAGGTGAAGCTGCCGTCGCTGGCAGTGCGGGTTTCGCCCCAGGCCAACGGGGAACCGGCCTCGACGCGGGCGCCGATGATGGGGGTGGTGCCGTCGCTGTCGACCACCGTGCCGGTAATGCCGGCGGTTTGAACGGTGATGAGCATGGTTCTGTTGGCTTCGCCGGCCGCAAAAACGCCGTCGTCATTTTCATCCACCCAGACCTGGACTTTGTAGTCGCCGTTGGGCAGCATGTTCCAGGATTGATCGCGTCCGGACCACCAGACATTCATCAACTCGCCCGACGCCATCCACCAAGAGTCGGTTTTGTCTGTGTTGCCCTCATACCACCAGTGCTCCCAGGTGTCCCAAGGAAAATCGGTGCACCAGCACGATTCGCTCCAGGTGACGATGATGGGTTCTCCTCGCAACTCGGGCCGCGGGTAGTCCGCTGGATAGGTATATTCCCAGCTGTCGCCGTTGCTGGGCGTGTCTGTGGGCGGATTCCAGGGATGGGCGGGGTCGGACCAGTCAAACGGGTCAAACTCACCGTCGCCGTTGGAGTCGATCACCACGCGGATCTGGCGCCACTCATCAGGTGAACCCCCGGTCCAGATCGCGCCGATTTGGGCCTCCACATTGCCGCCGATGGTGATCGACGACGTGGTACTGCCCGCATAGGCAAAGGTGTCATTAAAATTGGACGCGTCAATGGTCGAAAAGTCGATCATGTCCTGGCTGCTGGCAGCACCCAAAAGAATGTCATCCACTCCGGCCCGGGCGAATGGAACAGCCGGACTGAATAACATTGCCGCTACCATGAAAACGACTAAAAAAAGAGTTGATGTATGCCGAGGTTGCATGTGTTTTCTCCTTAATTGTTTGAATCGTTAATGGTTTTTTGAAGAGAGACGGTTCTTGATTTTCGGTATTCGTTCTTTTTTGCTTCGGTCGCCTGTTTGGCGCTGATCAATTGGTCGCCGCCACTACGCTTGAGCAGACCCTCGCGTTCGGTACGATAATTGGCGAAAGCTTGTGCCATTGCGATGTTGTCGGGTCGATAATCGGGCCCCCGACGGGAATCTTTGTACTTAAACCCCGTGAATCCCATGGCGCTTTTGGTGATGATGACCGGTGGCTTGACATATTTACTGACGGCCTCACGACCGGCCCGGACGCCCGCTCCTCCGACCACGCCCGATCGCACGGTGCCGGGGCGCAGGTAGGCGTCATGGACGGTGGAGGCGCCATTGCCCGAGAGCACGGTATAAGATGCGGACCGTCTGCCTTTGCTGAACACTTTGATCTGGTTGATCACCGGTTCATCTTTCCCGGGCACCCGGCCGAAAACCAGCGCCAGGCTGTGGGGGTGTACGATGCGTTGAATGGCTCTTTCAGGAGGAATCGCCACCGGAAAATAAAAGGTGGTGGGCGTGTTGAGCAACGCTTGGTCAATTTGTACGACGTAACCGTTTTGATCGGCCAGATAGCTCAGGATCTTTTCCAACGGGACCTGCTGGGCAAATCCCTTGATGCCGCCGGGGCCCGCGTCAAGGTTGAATTCACTTCCCCAGGCCGACGGCTGCGAAAGAAGGATAAACGCGCTGATCATCAACAGGGCCATTAAGGCGCGCATGCTGCCGCCGGACTGCAATGTCCTGGTGATCACACGGTTGGGCCCAAGCAGCGCGTGTGGTTTTTTGGGTTTCGGGTGCAAAAAGTTCATAGAAGACCTCCCTGGGTTTTGAAATTAGGCTAGGTTTGAGCAATAAGTTTGCCAAAGACGCTGAATCGTCTATATAATTGTAATTTAAAGATTTATTTCTGATGTGCCGGAAAACTTACGAGCGGAGATCTATCGAATTGATAGCGTACCGAAATTTGGCATCTTTTTTTGATAGGCAGAAAATGACGGGTCGGCCATGGGCATCATAGCCTTTGGCGAATAAAGCGGAAGTTTGAAAGCATGCGCTGATCAGCGCAGGACAAGCTATCGTCGAATGGGCAATCCCATAGCGGTGGAGGGGAAGGCCAAGTGACTGCAGGCCTTTTTAGGCAGCACTTGGGCCTGAAAAAAAAACAAGCGCCAACGTGGCCGATCAACCGGGATCAGATGGGCGGTGCGATGGTCACCAATACGCGCATGTCGCCTGTGGCCTTGATACCGTGGGGTTCACTGATGTCGGATATCAGGACATCGCCGGGATGGGCATCCAGCTCTTTCCCGCCCTCGCCTAAAAACCTACCGGATCCTTCCAGCACGACAATGCTCAATTGGCCCTCAATGTCATGGGAGTGGATGGGCAGTTGCTGGCCGGCCTTGAAATTAAAGTTGATGACTTTCATGTATGGCGATTCGTGGACTAAAAAATTCTGGAAGGCTTTATCGCTAAAATCATTTTCTTTGAAGAGCTCTATCTTTTTCAGCATGTCGCGCTCCTTTCCGTAAATACGAAATGGCTTTCACAAATGGGCACCCCAAAGCGGGTCCCAAGGCAGATATACCGGTGGCAGGACAATGATTCATTGACCTGGATCAATTGTATTTCGATGCCAACGCATCGGGTTGCGGTCCGGCGCACTCGGCTATTCGCAGGAGCTGTGCACGATGGCCTTTTCCGGACAAACGGCAACACATGTGCAGCATTCCACACAGTCATCAATGCGGGCAGCCACCGCCTTGCCCGCTTCGATATCATAGACTTCACCCGGGCAGTTTTCGGCGCACTCGCCATGCCCCTTGCATAGATCGTAATCCACCTTAATGGTCACTTCATCGTTTTGCCAAGTTTCAATGGTCATAGAAAACGCCCTTATCTTGGAGAAAGCACTTTCGAAGTTCGCTATACGTTGTTGATAGCGTCAATTCAGTTAATTATTTAATTCCGGCCCTATAACCCATAATCAGGTTCATCGCTTCGCCCGCATTTTGAAAACATGTATAATAGCTAAAATTCGACCACTTAAAACCCAACACCGCAACTTAAAACGACTGACCATTCGCCTTGGCCAGCATCACGGATTCAATGATCATGGACGCGGGTACCAGTTCTACGGCGGCCTTGAGCTGGGGCATGTACTGCTTCAATACGGCTAAGGTGATCGCATGAGGATGAGCGATACCCACGGCATAGCCCTGGCGTTGGGCGCGCTTGATGAGTTGCTTTAATTGGCCTTGAATAAAAGCCTCATCTTCAAAGTGGTCGATAAAGATATCACGTTCGGCAAAGGGAAGATGCAGCAAATGCGCCGAGGGTCGGGCGACGGTTTCGGCAGTTGTTCGGCTATCCACATAGTAAAGGCCCCGCTTTTTAAGAATGGAAAAAATCTGGCGCAGGTGCTCAGGGGATGTGGACAATGCTGAACCCATGTGGTTGTTCACCCCCTTCAAACCGGGAATCTGGTCCAAGTCGGCTTGGAGTTGGGTAATCAATGCATCCGGCGTCATGTGTGACAATAGCGCCCCTGGCCCGGGATTCACCTGGGGGAACTCGTTGGGCTCCATGGGCAGATGGAGCATGATTTCATGTCCTTTGGCACGGGCCTGGGCAGCGAGTTGTTGGCTGAAGGGCCCGTAAGGCAACACCGATAGGGTTAAAGGCGCATCCACTTCCAGAAATTGTACTGCCATGCGACGATCATAGCCGATGTCATCCACAATAATAGCCACCAGGGGTGGCTGGTCACCCGGCAAGGCAGGCAACTGGGTCAAAGGTTTGGGTTGCGTTGCCTTGGGGGGAAAGATTTCATACGCCGGTTTGGCCTGATCTTGGGCAGACGGCGCAGGCGGTGTTGGCGGGCGCACTTGCTGCATCGGTTGCTGCAGGAATACGTTGGCCAACCAGCCGGCACCGACCACCAGCAGGATCAATACGAGCAAACCGCCGATGATCTTAATGACCTGCAGGATAGGATCGGATGAACGAAATGACTTTTTGACACTCCGCCGTTTGGGTTTGGCGCGCTTTTTAGCCATTGCTCAGCTTTTGAAAAATGTCGTAGCTGATCAAAATATCCATGGCACGCCGCACCTGGCTGTCTTTCATCATCTCTTTGGCGTCCAGCGGGCTCAGGCGCGATGGCGGTTGCTTTGTATTTTCTTTCTTCGCAGGCGGTTCAGGTCTCTTTTTTTGCGTTTTTTTGCCTTCGGGTTCGGCATCCAGATGGTTCGCCAGATCTCTTTCGGTAAGCAGTTGGCGTTTTTCAGCGGCTGCATCATCCAGGATTTGATGGACCACTTCTATGTCGGGTTCGACACCTTTGGCCTGAATGGATCGACCGCTGGGGGTATAGTACCGTGCAATGGTCAGCTTTAATGCATAACCGTCCCTCAGGTTTTCAATGGCCTGGACCGATCCTTTGCCAAATGAGGTGGTGCCCAATATCAAGGCCCGCTTCTGATCTTGAAGGGCGCCGGCAACGATTTCCGAGGCACTGGCGCTGCCCCCATTGATCAGCACCACCATGGGATAGGTGCGAGATTTGCTGTCACCACTTTGGGCCCTGTAGGTCCGATTGTGGCGTTTTTGGCGCCCCTTACTGGTCATAATAATGCCTTTGTCCAGAAAAAGATCTGAAATTCGGATGGCTTGGTCCAGCACACCACCGGGGTTATCTCTCAGATCCAATAGCAAGCCTTTTAATCCGGGTTTCTTGGCCTCCAATTTTTCCAATGCAGCCACCAGGTCATCATAGGTGTTTTCACGAAAGTGGGTTACCCACACATAGCCATAACCTTCCTGAAGCATGGTGGATTTAACGCTGTGGATGGGAATCACATCACGCACCAGCTCAAAGTCCAAAGGATTGGATTCATTTTCGCGAATAATGGTAATATTGACACGGGTGCCCTTTGGGCCGCGCATGCGTTTGACGGCATCACGCAAATCTTCGGTGGTGGTGCCATCGACTTTGACGATCCGATCACCGGCCTTGATGCCGGCACGATAGGCAGGTGTGCCTTCAATGGGTGAAATGACAGTGACCAAATTGTTGCGCATGGTGACATGGATACCGATACCGGTAAACTCGCCGTGGGTGTCGATTTGCAACTCTTTGAAAGCTTCAGGGGTCAATAAAGAGGAGTGTGGATCCAAACTGCCCACCATGCCCTGAATGGCATTTTCAATCATTTTTTTGGGATCGACCTCATCGACATAATCTTTTTGCACCAGCTCGATAACATCGGAGAAGACTTTTAGTCCTTGGTAGGTCTCTTCTCTGTTATCGCTTAACCCACGATAGACACCAGGACCAAACATGAGCGCGCTGAGAACGAACAGGCCGAGCAATGTCCAGCGAAAGGCTTTGCTTGTAGAAAACATAATTTAAAAACTCCTTTGGGTTATCCTTTGCGGATCCACTTGAGCGGGTCGATGGGTTTGCCATGGTGCCTGACCTCAAAATGCAGCGCCGGTCCCATCATTGAACCCGAGTCGCCCACGGTGGCGATGACTTCATCTTTTTCCACATGATCGCCTTTGAGTTTGAATACCTCCTCCAAATGGGCGTAAACCGTGTAGTAATGATCACCGTGGTCAACGATCATCATATTGCCGAAACCTTTAAACCAACTGGCATAAATGGTTATGCCATCTGATATGGCGCGAATCGGCTCTCCCCGCTCTGCTTTGATGTTAATACCGCTTTGAAAGTTCATTACTTTAAATTTTTTGTCCCGATAAGGGCCAAAAAACGAAATAATCTTACCCTTTACCGGCCAACTGAGCAACCCTTTGTATGCCAAAAAAGGTCTTGTATCCAATTCGGGCACCGCGTTATCGGCAGATTTTTTTGCCGGCGGTAAAGATTGCAGGGTCAGGTCCAGCTCAAAGGCCGCTTGCTTAAGTGCTTTCAGGGCAGCGAGTTCCAATGATTTTTCATTTTGAATACGCTTTAACGCGGTACGCCTCTTTTCCTGCTGTTCACTTAGCCTGCTGATGCGTTGCTTGAGTTTCGCCTGCAAGGCCCGTTTTTCCGTTTTGCGCGTATTGAGCCTGGCCAGCGATGATTCCAGCGTTGTGCGGTCGTTGTGCAATTTTACCAGCAGCACTTCGTCCTGATCCAATATGCACTCTATGGCTGACTTGCGTTTGATAAAATCAAAAAAAGATTCTGACGTGGCCAGTACCTGGATCCGTCCTACCCAGTAGAGTTTATATAGGGCGGACAGCCGATGGGCTGCGTATGCTTCGTTAGTGCGTATCTCCTTTTGCAGGACGGACGACTCTTTTTCAATCTGTTCGATCTTGGCATCTGTTTCTGCTATCGCCGCTTTGGCGGCACGGACTTGTTTCCGGGCTTTATTCAACGCCTCGTCGGCGGCATCAAACTGTTGGATCACCGCCTTTTCTTTTCGTGAAATGGCGGCCACTTCAGACCTGGCCCTTTCCAGTTGCTTTGGGATGGATTCGGTACCTTTTGACAAATCCTTTGCTTGATGCCGCACCTCTAATGCCGCCAGGTCTTCGGCTGGAACGATCTCTATAAAGTTGGATTTATCACGAACAAAACCTTGCTGATCCTTAAAAGCAATTTTAAGCCACCCATTTTCCCGCTCCAAAATGTTGACCTGAACCCCCTGGGCCAATTGCATGATCACCGTGTAATCTTTTCCGGGACCCGAACGCACGTTAAGTCCGGCTACCAGTATGGTCCCCATCTCAGCGCCCAGCGCAGCCTGGCTGCCGACCCAAAGCCCCGCTGTGGTGAAAGCAACCAAGATTAAACGTCTAAAGATCATGCCGAATCCGCGAGGTGTCAAAGGTAAATCGCCCAATTGTTAAAATTTTATCCACCCATGGATGATTGTACTTTGAATCATATTTTCATAAATTGCTTGAGGGATACCAAGCTCCCCAGTCCACCCACAAAGATGCCGCAAAAAACAATCATGCCGCAGAGCGGCAGCGACAAAAAGTGGATGGTGAGCAAAGCACCGGCAATGGTTTGTTCAAATCGGGCCGATAGATACAAGTAACCGATAAATAACACCAATAGCCCGAGCAAGGTACCGACCCCGCCTTGGATCATGCCCTGAAGGTAAAAAGGAATTTTGATGAAGCGGTCGGTGGCCCCCACCAGACGCATAATTTCAATTTCATCACGCCGGGAATAGAGCACCAGCCGAATGGTGTTAGCCACAATGAAGACGGTGGCCATGAAAAACAGCCCCCCTATGCCATAGCCGGCCAGCTGGAAAAGATCAATAATGTGGGTAAAGCGCTTGATCCATTGTTGGCCGTATTCGACTTCCTCTACGCTGGGTAAATGGGCTATTCGTTCGGATAAAAATTCAAGCGCTTCGCTGGTGCGGGCCTGCGGAGAGATTGTGATTTCAAAAGCATCGGGAAGGGGGTTGTTTTCAAGGTCGTCTATCAAAGCCGAGTGGTGTTTCATTTGATTTTTGAGCTTGGCCAACCCTTCTTTCTTTGAAATGAAGATCGCCTCTTGAACGCCGGCAATGCTCTGAAGACGATACTTGGTGTCCAGGCGTCCGGCCTCTGAAGTGTCGGGCTTGAGGTAAACCATCATGCGAATACCTTTTTGCCAACTGTTAATAATGTCGCCGGCGTTGATAAAAAACAGGGCAAAGGATGCCGCAATCATCACAGACAGGGCAACGGTGATCACTGTGATGGCGGTTAAAAAACGATTTTCCAGGATATCTTTTAAAGCGCGTAGTCCAAAATGCTTCATGTTCAGATCCAACGCATACGGTTTGCGGTTTCCCTACAGGGGTGTGCTCGACCACAGGCGCCCATCGCGCAAATGGACCACCCGGCCGCCCACTTTTTTAATCAGCTCGGTGTCATGGGTGGCTACGATAACAGTAGCCCCCCGGCTGTGAAAATCATCTAAATAAGCCATGATCACCGCAGCTGCCTCAGCGTCCAGGCTGCCGGTGGGCTCATCGGCCAAAATAATTTTCGGATCGCCGACCACTGCCCGGGCCACAGCGACACGCTGCTGTTCACCGCCTGAAAGGCTGAGCGGCAGCGTATTCATGCGGTCTTCCATCCCCACGGTGCGCAGAACACTTCTGACTTTTTTGGCCACCAGACGCGGTTTACGCCCAGCGGCTTCCAAAACCAACGCTACATTTTCAAAAACGCTTTTTGTGGGAATCAATTTATAGTCTTGAAAAATAATACCGAATTTGCGCCGCAAAAAGGGGATGCGTTTGCGATTCATGCGAGACAGGTTCATCCCGTCCACAAGAATTTGGCCCTCGGAAGCCAACTGGCCCAAATAAAGCAATCGCAGCAAAGTGGTTTTTCCGGCACCGCTAGGGCCGGTTACGAAAACAAATTCATTTTTTTCTATATCGAGGGTTAGATCGTTTAGGGCGAATTTGGCGCCATAGCGCTTGTGGACATGAAACATCCGAATAATGGCGTTGTTTTTGTTTTCAGTCATGCGGTTCCGTATCTGGTTGTCTTCTGCGTCGTTCAGGGCCGGCGCCGCTCCGATTATTCACACACGCCCAACCCCCATAGCAATTGACCGATATTGCCATACCTGGTATGAGTTGCCGGTGAGCCCAGGGAGTGCTGCATCCAGTTTTCCTTGCTCAGCCTCCACTGAAATCCAGAAACCGGCTTCTTCCTTTCAGTGGAGGCTTTATTATATGAAAAGTGCCCTAAAATCAATGAATTCTTATAAATAGGCGCCATGGAGGAGTGATGAAACAGGAATTGATCCACCTGTTGTGCGAAAAATCTTTCAAGTACACCGCCGAGCCATCCTTCAAACTGGTCTCGGGCCGTTTAAGCCGTTTTTATGTCAACTGCAAACCCACCACCTTAAATCCCCGGGGCATGTATTTGGTCGGTCACTTGATGTTTGAAGCCATCAAGGATCTGCAGCCCCACGGCGTGGGCGGACTCACCTTTGGTGCCGATCCCATTGCCATGGCCACGGCGTTCGCTTCCGAACTCCAAGGGGCTCCCATTCAAGCCTTCTCCATTCGTAAAACCAAAAAGGATCATGGCATCGCCCAATGGGTAGAGGGCGATCTGGCTGCCGGTGCAAAAGTGGTGGTCATCGACGATGTGGCCACCACCGGCGGATCGACCATCAAAGCCATTGACCGGGCCCGTGAAAACGAATTGCAAGTGGTACGGGCGGTGGTGCTGGTTGATCGCCAAGAAGGGGGCCTGGACAACATCCGTACCCATGTGCCCGATGCCATTGCCCTGATCACCCGTGATGAGCTGATGGCGGCTGTAAAGGCCTGAAAGGGCAATCAACCCCACAGCTGCATAATAATGATGGCTAAATTGGAAGGACCCCCCCAATTTTAATAGGTCTTGCGCTTGGAAAAACCTTTGCCCAATACATTAAAAGTGTTGCCCATAATCATAAAGGCTTGATCGTCAATTTGATAGACCAACGCTTCCAGCCGTTTAAGCTGCAGGTTGTGCACCACCGTCATCAGGACATCTTTTTTAAGGCCGGTATAACCCCCGCGCCCCTCCAGCAGGGTCACGCCGCGGTGCATTCTGCTCAGGATCTGATCGGCGATGGGGCCTGACTGTTTAGATATGATCAATACCATTTTGCGCTGGTTGGAAAAGTTTAAAAAGTATTCCAGCACCTGGCTGGTAACGAAACTCATGGCCAACGAGTAGAGCACCAGGTCCATCGGCAGCCGGCCCAGGCTCAATGCAAACAGGGCGATATT
>JBNLFN010000017.1:0-17044 GCA_050305555.1 Desulfobacteraceae bacterium
GGCCACGGCCGCCATGGTACTAGCGGCAATTGTAGGGGGATGCCAAGTGTTGGCGCAAACGCCGCCATCCATGCATGAACCTACAGTTGCCATGGGATCAAGCGCTCCAGCCTACTATTATTACAGCGCTGCCCAAATCAAGCGCCAGCAAGGCGACTACGACGAGGCTGTCTGGCACCTGCAACAAGCGTTGCAGCATGACCCGCATTCCGTTTTTTTACATCTTGAATTGGCCCAACTGCTGCTGATTAAAAAAGATCAAGAAGGGGCTTTGGGACAAGTTCAAACCATATTGGCCGATCACCCGAACCATGTGAAAGCCCTTATCCTCGCTGGTCGTATTTACCAGCAGCGCAACGATGCCAAGGCAGCCAAGGCGGCTTTCGAAAAGGTGCTGGAGACCGATCCGGACCAGCGCAGTATCTACCTGTTGCTGGGGCGCGCCTATTGGGATGAAGGTGATGTGAACAACGCAGCACGGGTATTCGGCCGAATGGTGAACCAATACCCAACTTACTATGTATCCTACTATTTCTATGGCAAAGCTCTGGTTGCCCAGGGTGAACTTGCACGTGCAGAAAAAGCCCTGCTAAAATCCTTGGCACTAGAACCCAACCTTGACGAGCCCCATGCCGAGTTGTTGAAAATCTATAAAATCCGGAATCAGCCGGAGAAGATCAGTCAAACCTATAAAATACAATTGCAAAACGATCCGAATAATCATACGGCAACCCTGGGTTTGGCAGAACAGCTGCAACAACAGGGCGAAGGTCGCACAGCGAGAAAATTGCTGTTGGAGTTGGGCCGCAAAACGCAGGACGACAACCGCGTTATTTCAGCGGTATTTGAAACGTATATCGAACCCAAACGATACGACAAGGCACTATGGGCCTTGGGAGACATGTTAGGGGCGGCTGAAAATAATTCGGAGCTTAACTATTGGGCCGGTGTTGCCGCTTCTGAGTTGCAACGCCATGACACCGCCGTTCATTATTTTGACAAGGTCGCGCCGACGTCAAGGTATTATCACGATGCGGTGATCCAACTGGCCGTTATTTTTCATGATAAGGGCAGCCTGGACAAGGCCATAGCGGTGGTGCAGAAAGCCCTGGAGCATGCGCCGGACAAAGCTGAATACTACATTTACCTGGGTTCTTTTTATGAAGAGTTGGAGCGCTATGAAGAAGCCATCCAAAGCTTGAGACAGGGCATTACGGCGGGCAATCAAAATCCCAAGCTGTATTTCAGAATGGGGGTGATCTACGACCGCATGGGAGATCGACAGGCGTCCATCCAGGTCATGCGTCAGGTCGTTCAGCTGGCGCCGGATGATGCCGAGGCGCTCAACTATCTAGGTTATACCTATGCCGATTTAGGCATCAATTTGGATGAAGCCAAAACATTGGTCCAGTCTGCACTCAAAATCAAGCCGGATGACGGCTATATCAGCGATAGCATGGGCTGGGTTTTCTATAAGCAGGGAGCCTACGGCGAAGCGCTGCAATGGCTTCAAAAGGCCGTATCGCTAGTGCCGGATGATCCGACCATTTTGGAGCATCTGGGTGATGTGCACTTAAAGATGGACAGCAAAAAAAAGGCGCTGGATTATTATCAACGCGCTTTAAATCAAAAAGATAAAGGTAGAGAGGTTTTAGAAGAAAAGATCCGCGATTTGATACCGGAGTAATCCCTATCGTTGCCTACGTGAACCGCCCTACCGGCTGCGACTGTGGGCCGCCGGCCGGCAAACCGAATTGATAAAAAAAGAAAAGGTAACGTTGGTTTGTTGACCTGGAACAATAATGTACCTTGTTGCTAAAAACGAAAATTCTTCACAAATGGGCTCTGCGGCACCTGTCTGCGGGGCTGTTATCATATTGGCTATGGTTTTGTTGAGCGGATGTGCCTGGTTGATCCGGCCGCCCATGGACGATGCCATGGCGCGCCGGATGGTCACCAGGCTGCAGCAAACCAATGCTGCTTTGTCCCAATACAAGGAGTTGGCCAATTTTCGCCTTGAATATGAAAATAAAGTCCATTCGGGGTCCATGGCTTTGGCTGCGGCCCTGCCGGATCGCATGCGGGTGGCCCTGCTTTCAGTGGTGGGACAACCCTTACACCAGCTGGTGGCTGACGGCAAAACCATTCGTATTCGACCCCATGGTCAGGCGCGCACTTATGAGATCTCTCAATCCGCTAAGGCTTTAGAGCCATTGATTCACATTAAAATGGGAATTGACCAGCTTCAACTGCTATTGGTGGGGCGCCCCAAACTCCCGGATTTCTATGCGGCCCAATTTTTTGAACGCAATGGCAGCACCCTTGTCATTAAGCTTAAAAGCCGTTTCCATCTCACTCAAGCTGTGATTGAAATAGAGCCGGCGACCTCTATGATCAAGATGTTTGAAGCCCGTGCTGAAGATGGCGAGCTGCTTTATCGCGCTTTTTTTCTAAAATGGCAGCAAGTCGGCAAATACCATGTGCCGCAGCAATTCAAGGTGCTGAGCGCTACGGGTCACCAGTTGACCATCAATATGAGGCGATTTTGGCCGGATGTCGTGCTAGCGCCATCCACTTTTGAATTGATGCATCCTGAACCATAGACGTAGGGATCACGCGTTAGCACCACTTCATTTAAATAAAATAGAAACTTTCATGGCTGGATTTGGATTCATCCCATCTTAAACCTTCCCTCGAGCGACCGCGTTTTTTGGCTGAAAGCACTTTGGGGCGTTTGGCCAAATGGTTGAGACTGGCGGGTTTCGATGCCGCATATGATCCCTGCCGACCGGAGGCGGAGCGCTTGGCGTGTCTGTGTTGGCAGCAGCAGCGGATTGTATTGACCCGCACGCAAGCGGTGCGGAATCAGCTCGATGAAGGTGAAGCCCTTTACATTCGGTTCAATGCGCCGCTTGAGCAGATCCGTCAGGTGATTGATGAGCTGGCATTGTCTCGCCAGGATCTGAAACCGTTAACCCGTTGTGCCCGCTGCAATAACACGCTTCAAGATGCGTCTGAGGTTGGTTGGCAACAGGGGATACCCGATCATGTGCTACAAGTCCATAAACGGTTTAAGCATTGTGCGGTGTGCGATCGGTATTATTGGCCGGGCAGCCATGTTTCCCGCTGGTTGGCCTTTATGAACCAGTGGTTTGTATCCTGAAAAGCTGCGCCGACCCATTGAACCAGACTTGCAGTGGACCTATGATAATGCTAAAGCATGTCAATTCTATTCAAGGAGTTCAAAGATGACGACAGATCAACAGGTACCGTCCGAACGCAATGCGAACAAGGAACGTGCCGGCAGCCCATCCCAATTGCAGGATGATGCCATCGCCGGATCATTGGCCCAAATTAAATATAAGTTGCTCGTAATGAGCGGAAAGGGCGGGGTCGGTAAATCCAGCGTCTCCGCCAGCCTTGCTTTACGATTGGCCGATAGGGGTTTTCAAGTTGGTTTGCTCGATGTGGATATTCACGGTCCGAGTTTGGCCGGCATCATGGGGGCAAAAGGGTTGCTGGATATCAGCGACGATAAAAAAGTAATGCCCCAAAAAGTCTACCCCAATTTAAAACTGGTCTCCATGCAATCGTTGATGCAAGATGCGGATCAGGCTGTGATCTGGCGTGGACCGGCCAAAAGCGGCGTTATTCGCCAATTCATCGGTGATGTGCAGTGGGAGCAACTTGATTTTCTGATCATTGACGCCCCGCCGGGTACCGGAGACGAACCCCTCAGCGTGGCCCAGACCATTCCCGATGCCAAAGCATTGATTGTGACCACGCCACAGGATGTGGCCCTTTCCGATGTGCGCAAATCCATAAACTTTTGCCGTGTGATCAACATGACGGTTTTGGGCCTGATTGAAAACATGGGCCCCTTTGAATGCCCATGCTGCGGTGAAACCCTTTCGCTTTTTAAAAGCGGGGGAGGAAAGACTACGGCCACCCAGATGGAAGTACCTTTTTTAGGAACCCTGCCCTTTGATTCTGCCGTGGTTAAAGCGTGCGATGCAGGAGAGTCTGGGGCGCTGCAGAAAAATACGGCCTTTATGGCTTGTGTTGATCAAATGATTGACCAGATTCAGCGAGCGTTGCCCTGATTTGCCGTTGGACGGCGCAGCACCGCGAAAGGAATGGACTTCAGGAGTGGCACCCCGCCACAACTTGAAGCAAATTGCATTTTGTTGGCATAGATCGTAATCGGTAATGATCCAAATACCAGAAGACCAGAGGGTTGTGGCACTAGGTGCCCGTCTCAGAGCTTGCCCAAATGTGATCACTTTAGGCGTGCGCCCCAATTTCAGCGATTATAGCCGCCATGAACAGGCACTAATTCATAGCGCCGAAAAGATCTATTATCCATCGGCCTTATATGCCGAGCTTTTTGACACGCTGGGAAAGCGCACCTTTCCAAGTTACCACACCTACAAGTTTTCCCAAGACAAAATAAAACAGACAGCGCTTTTTGCTTTGGCCGATATTCCCCATCCCCACACCCGCATCTTTTACGGTAAGCGTCAAAAAGCATCCATTCTGGACCATTTTGTTTTACCCTTGATCGCCAAAATTCCCAGAGGGTCGGCTTTGGGCAGGGGGGTTTTCCTCATTCGAACTCCGGGAGATCTGGATCGCTATTGTCAAACACCTGGGCCGGCCTATATTCAAACGTATCTTCCCATGGATCGTGATATGCGTGTGGTGGTGATCGGCAAAAAGGTCGTGCACGCTTACTGGCGCATCGCTTGCCCGGAAGAATTTCGATCCAACGTATTTATGGGAGGACGTATTGATCTGGCACCCCTACCTGAACCCGCTTTGGAATTAGCCCGGCATGTGGCATCGGTATGTCATTGGGATGATGTGGGTCTGGACATTTGCGAGTTTAAAGGGAAATACTATGTCCTGGAGGCCAATATGAAATACGGCCGTCAAGGTTTTCAACAGGCCGGTATCGACTATCATCAGCTAATGGCTGATTTGATCGACAAAGGAGCGATCTGACGTGTCAACCCTAATGGATGATTTAAGAACAGGGCTTGATCAAAGGGAGCATCGCATTCTGTCTGCAGATGCGGCCTTCAGCGCCCAGGCGGTGAGGCAGCATCCGGAAGCGCCGATGCCATCTGCTTATCGGCAAGCTTTCGCCTTGGATGCCGATCGCATTTTGCACTCAAGGGCCTATACCCGCTATATTGATAAAACCCAGGTTTTTTACCTGATACGCAACGATCACATTACCCATCGGGTGTTGCATGTCCAACTGGTGTCCAAAATCGCCCGCACCATCGGTCGTTTTTTAGGTCTGAATGAAGATCTTATCGAAGCGGTAGCCCTCGGGCATGACATCGGCCATACGCCCTTTGGACACGATGGCGAGCGCTACCTCAGCAAGCTATGCCAGAAAGCAGGCATTGGTCACTTTTTGCACAATGTACAAAGCATTCAGTTCCTGGATCGATTGGAGCGCAAGGGGCGGGGGTGGAATCTTTGCCTGCAGACACTGGACGGCATTTTGTGCCATGACGGCGAAATCCACAACCAGGTTTTGGCACCTCAAAAACCAAAAACCTTTCAGGATTTGGCACGCGAAATGGAAATTAAAAAAGCCGATTCCCGATATGCCCTGATGCCCATGACCTTGGAGGGGTGTGTGGTGCGCATGGCCGATACGGTGGCTTATGTTGGGCGCGATTTGGAAGATGCCATTCGCCTGGGGGTTATTCAGCGGTCTGACGTGCCCCGGAAGGTGACTGCGGTATTGGGCAATACCAATGGCACCATTGTCTATAATCTGGTTACCGATATCATCCGCCAAAGCAATCAAAAATCCCATATCGCTTTCGGTGACGAAGTTTCAGAGGCGTTAAAAGGGCTGAAAGACTTTAATCTGGCCTCTATTTACATGAACCCCCTGATCAAGCAGCACGCCAAAGCCATCGAATCTTTGTTCGAGCGCCTGTTTGGGCAATATATGCAAGATCTTAAGCAAGGGAACCAGGAGTCTCAAATTTATGCCGGATTTTTAGCCGACATGTCCGCCGATTACATCGATTCCCATCGGCCGGCTGAAATTGTACGCGATTTTATTGCCGGAATGACGGATCGATATTTCCTTTTGCAATGTCCGGAAAGCATGCGTCCGGCAACGACGCACCGGTAAGTCAACCCTAAAACGGTTCGCTATCGTGGAGGAAGTGTTCAAAGGGCAGTGGGTTAAGCGTTGCCGGAGTTTAAAGTTTAAAGTTGAGGAATTTTATCGATAGTAAAATACAATGCCTTTTTCCAAAAGGCAGGGAAAGGGAAACACTATTCATAACCACTGCGCCAATGAAAAATCCGATTAATAGTTATAAGTCGAAGATAATAAGAATAGACAGAATACCTTACCTTTGTACTTTAATCTTTAAACTCAAAACTATTAATATCATACATAATCTATTTATTTAATAATGCTCAAAAATGAAATCAAAAACCAATCGCTTGAACACCAACCGCGTATCTACCGCCACTTGGTTCAAAGCGATTTGATTGAATTCCGGGTGGTTGTGCAAGAGACCGACCTGTCCATTTATGCCGATGTTGAGGTGGCTGCCGCTGCCAAGGAAGCAGTGATGGTTCAAAGAGGTTACCTGGAGCGCTATATTGCGCAGCATCCATCTTTTGTGGCGTGTTTGACACCATGGCCGGAAGATTCGCTTGCACCTGATATCGTACGCTGTATGATCAAGGCCGCACGGCGAACCCAGGTCGGGCCAATGGCGGCTGTGGCGGGTGCCATTGCCGAGCAAGTCGGTCAAACTTTGATGACCATGGCGAATCAGGTAATTGTTGAAAACGGTGGCGACGTATTCCTGCACTGCCGAAACGATCCCACAGTGGCCATTTTTGCCAATCGCTCACCCCTGAGTTTAAAATTGGGGCTGCGTTTAAAAAATGCGCGGATGCCGCTGGCGGTATGTACCTCTTCAGGAACGGTGGGACACTCGTTCAGCAAGGGCCAGGCCGATGCGGTTAGCGTGGTCAGTTCCTCCTGTGCCTTGGCGGATGCCGCTGCCACTGCCATCGGCAACCGGGTCCAATGTGCAGCCGACATCCATTCGGCCCTGGAATGGGGCCGATCCATCCCCGGGCTTGCCGGCGGTGTTGTGATCATGGGCGATCAACTGGGCGCTTGGGGGGAACTCGAAATTGTTCCAATAGCTTTAAACTGACAATCTTAAACTCCTACGGCAAAGCCGCCGGCTAAAAAAAGGTTGAGTTTTGCCCACTAAAATTGTAGAGATAGTGACCGTGTAAGTCCTCAAATTATTGATATTTAGGGGGATTTTTGATGAGGAAATTAAAGTATAGCATTTGGCTGCTGTTGGCCGGATTTTTGGGGATGCTGGTTTACCAAAACCAGGAGGTATTCCTTGCGAAATACAGTCTGGACATCAATTTGGGCGTTGCGCGATACCATATCCCAGAGTTTTACGTTGTTGTGATGATCGCCATTTTCTTTTTTACCGGCATTTTGGTTGCTTATGCAGCCGGCTTGATGGAACGCTATCGGGCCCATCAAAACATGCGCGCTTTAAAACGAACCATAGACTCGTATTCCGGGAACATTTCTACTTTGAAACAAGAAGTGGCAGCGCTCAAACCGCGCACCCATGGTGCTATAGCGCGGCAAGAGGTTGCGCCGGAGCCCAGTGTGACCACTGGGGCCGAAACTGTGCAAGATAAGTCAAAATAGCATTTGCGGCAGTTTTTAAACGTATCATCTCCCAATATGCACTGCTATTGGTCCACCATACAGAACACCGACTATCGGGTAGAAACAGATACAGGATGAATACTCGCCCATCATGAGCAAGCCTAAGACCACCCCCATGTTGAAACAATATCTCACCATCAAAGAGCAGTACAAAGACGCCATTCTGTTTTACCGCATGGGTGACTTTTATGAGATGTTTTTCGAAGACGCCCAAGTGGCGTCCCGGGCTTTGGAAATTACGTTAACCTCCCGCAATAAAAAGGAGAGCGTCCCGGTACCCATGTGCGGTGTGCCGTACCGGGCTGCTCAATCCTACCTGGCCCGGCTCATTGATAAGGGCTATAAGGTGGCGGTTTGCGATCAGGTGGAAGACCCGGCCGAGGCCAAGGGGCTCGTCAAACGCGAAGTGGTGCGGGTGGTTACGCCCGGCATGATTGTGGAAAATGAAATGTTGGCGGCCAAGGATAATAACTTTCTGCTGGCTTTGACGGTCAATGCGCATGGGGTAGGAATTGCATATATGGATATCTCAACAGGTGCCTTTCGCGTGACCGAAACCACTGATCAACAGAAAATCATTGAGGAGGTGCTGCGCGTTGGTCCAAGGGAGGTACTTCTGCCGGTCGGGATGCGGCATGATGCGCTGATGGCCATGATTGAAAAAGGGTTACCCCACAGGGCCATTAATTGGACTGCGGATGCAAATTTTGATCCCCGGCGAGGCAGCCGAAAACTGCTTGAGCAATTTCAGACCGTGACGTTGGAGGGATTTGGATGCCAGCACATGAAAGCAGGCTTGGGAGCTGCCGGCGCCTTGCTTAACTATATACAAGAGACTCAAAAACAATCGGTCTCCCATTTTCAACGTATTAGCAGCTACAGTTTGGATGACCACTTGATTGTGGACCACTTGAGCCGTCACAATTTGGAGTTGGAACACAATATTCGAAACGGCAGTCAACGCGGAACCCTCATTCATATTTTAGATCAGACGGTCACCGCCATGGGCGGTCGGCGGTTGAAACAGTGGATGCGCTATCCACTGTTGTCCCCGCAAACCATCGGGATGCGTTTGGATGGAATAGATGAATTGTTGGTCAACAGCGATATCCGCCAAGCGCTCATTGCGACCCTCGATTCGATTTACGATTTGGAACGATTGAACAGCAAAATAGTCATGGGCCATGCCAATGCGAGAGATTTGGTGGCCTTAAAGCACTCTTTGGCGGTGTTGCCTGAGATTTGGGATGCCCTCGACCCATTGCATGGCGATCTCTTTCGCTGTCCTGTGCCCTTGGACTGCCTGGTCGTTTTGGGTCAACTATTGGAATCCGCCATACGTGAGGATGCGCCACCGTCGCTTCATGACGGCGGCATCATCAAAGAGGGCTACCATGCAGAACTGGACGAATTGATCCATATCTGCCGTGATGGCAAAGGCTACCTTGCTCAATTGGAGGCTCTTGAAAAAGAGCGCACCGGTATCACCACGCTCAAGGTACGTTTTAATAAAGTCTTTGGCTATTATATCGAGGTGCCCAAAACACAGGTGCAAGCGGTACCGGATCACTATCTGCGCAAACAAACCTTGGTCAATGCCGAGCGCTACATCACCGATGAACTTAAACAATTTGAAGAGAAGGTGCTCAGTGCCGAGGACCAGCGCTGTTCATTGGAGTTGACGTTGTTTAACGATGTTCGGCAAGAGGTTAGCCAAAACAGTGACGTCATTCAAACAGCGGCGGATTTTGTGGCGCGTATCGATTGCTTGTTATCCCTGGCAACGGTGGCGGAACAAAACGACTATTGTCGTCCGAAGATCAACACCACCGGCGAGATTTTGATCCAGGAAGGGCGTCATCCGGTAGTTGAAAAAATGGTCAGTGGCGAGCGTTTCGTGCCCAACACCATCCAAATGGACAATGAAACCCAGCAAATCCTCATTATCACCGGGCCCAATATGGCAGGCAAATCCACTGTATTACGACAAGTGGCGTTGACCGTAATTCTGGCACAGATGGGATCGTTTGTGCCTGCGTCCAATGCCAACATCAGTATAACGGATAGAGTATTTACGCGTGTCGGTGCTTTGGACAACCTTTCTGCCGGGCAAAGCACCTTCATGGTGGAGATGCAGGAGACGGCCAATATAATAAACCATGCCACTGCGCAAAGTTTAGTGGTGATGGACGAGATTGGTCGAGGGACCAGCACATATGATGGTTTGAGCATCGCCTGGGCTGTTGCCGAGCAATTGCATGATCTGGATCAAAAAGGTGTCAAAACACTGTTTGCCACCCACTATCACGAATTGACCCACCTGGCCCAATCCAAGCCACGGGTCCAGAACTTCAATATCGCAGTTAAAGAGTGGAAAAACCAGGTGATCTTTTTGCGAAAACTGATTCCTGGCGGCACCAACCGCAGCTATGGTATTCAGGTGGCACGCCTGGCGGGCATTCCTGAAGATGTGGTTGCACGCGCCAAAAAGATATTGGAGCATATTGAAAATTTGGCACCTGAGGGGTCTAAAATGGGCGGCAGCGGCACACGCTTTGACCAGGATCATGGTCAACCGGTGCAACTCGATATGTTTCACTCAGGTGAAAATGAAGTGATTCAGATGCTCCGGAGGGTTGACGTTAATGCCACCACGCCTTTAGAATCACTGAAGTTGTTACAAAAGTTGCAAGAAAAGCTCAAATAGCCGTTTACAAAGGTACGAGTGAGTTCTATGCCCGAGTTTATAAAACATTGGCCGATGACCATGCGCATTCTGATGCTTGTCTGTCTATTGATTGCAGGTCCCGTTGCCCATGGTTGGGCGGCTTCAGCCAAAACCAAATACTATGCGGCCGAACGATGTTATTTGCAGCTGCAAAAAAATACCCAGCGTCAACAGTATCGCCACCGCTGGTTAATGTGCATCAACAAGTTTTTAGCCGTTCATCGCCATGACCCGCGCGGGGTGTGGGCGGCCGCGGGTCTTTATCAGGCAGGTCGCTTATATGGTGAAATGTACAAACGGTCGTATTACGCTCCGGACAAGCAAGAGGCCCTCGATATCTTTGATCGGGTTATTCGCGGGTATCCCAAGAGCCAATACCGCGCCAAGGCCGAATTGGCCAAGCGCAGTCTAAACAATAAAGGAAAAGAAAGCGCCCCAACCCATGAGGTCGCCTCTGCCCGGGGCTGGTATAATAAAGGCCAGGCGCGCTACCAAAAACTGCAAAAATCAGAACGTTTGAAAAAATACCGGGATCAATGGCTACAGTGCATTCAATACTATCGCAAAGCTTATCAAACAGAACCGGAAGGGCCACTGGCCGCCGCCGCCCTGTATGGCGTGGCAAGCTGTTATGCTGAACTCCATAAATATTCATATAAGACCCTGGACCGAACCCAATCCCAAAAGGGCTACCAGGAAGTGGTGCGTAAGTTTCCGGAAAGCCCATATGCGCAAAAGGCTCGAACTGCGTTGGGCGGCCAAGTTGCGGATGAAGCGGATGAATCTGACGGCGATGCCATTGCCGGCGTAATTCAGCAATCGGGTGAAGCGTCCATTCTCTCCGATCGGATCGACTCGCAGAGCGCATCCATGGATCAACCTGCATCATTGGAGGGTTTACGCTTTTGGTCCAATCCACGTTACACCCGCGTGGTCATAGATGCAGACAGAGACACAGTATTTACATACCATGAATTGAGGGAAGATCCGGACATCGGCAAGCCGCAACGCATTTATATCGACGTGCACAACAGCCGGATAGGCCAAAGTTTGCAAAAAGTGGTACCTATCAATGACAATCTGCTCAGCGACGCGCGCGCCGGACAATATACGCCCGACACGGTCCGCGTGGTGGTGTATATCAAGTCTTTTAAAACCTATAAAATATTCTCACTTAAAAACCCCTATCGCATCGTATTGGATGTGTGGGGTATAGAAAAGCCGGACGATCGTATGATGGCCACACCCGCCCCGATTGGCACGGGCAAGGGTAAGTTGCAGCCCAGTGCCATTGCCAAGCAATTGGCCCTCGGGGTAAGGCGCATCGTTATCGATCCGGGCCATGGCGGCAAAGATTATGGTGCACCTGGGTATTTGAAAGGGGTGCATGAAAAAAATGTGGTCTTGGAAATCAGCAAAAGTCTTCAGAAGATGATACGCACCCAACTTAAATGTGAAGCCATTTTGACCCGTTCCAAGGATCAATATCTCAGTTTGGAAGAGCGTACGGCTTTTGCCATGACCCGGGATGCCGATCTTTTTATTTCCATTCATACCAATGCTTCACGTGATCGCCGGGCCTATGGTATTGAAACTTATATTCTCAATCTGGCAACCGATGATGAGGCCATTCGGGTGGCGGCCCGTGAAAATGCTACCTCTACGAAGAATATCAGCGATCTAGATACGATTTTAGAGAGTCTGATGAACAATGCCAAGGTCAGTGAGTCTTCTCGATTGGCCAGCTATGTCCAACAATCCATGGCCGGCAGCTTAAAATCTAAATTCAACGGTATCCGCAGCAAAGGGATTAAGCGGGCGCCTTTTTATGTGCTATTGGGCGCGGATATGCCTTCCATTCTTGTCGAGACCTCTTTTATCAGCAATCCGCGCGAATGCAAGCGACTTAACAGCAAGAGCTATCAAAAGCAGCTATGCCAGGGTATCGTGAACGGGATCAAGCGCTATATGCAAGAGACCAATCCAACCGCCTTTCGTCGCTCACAAAAAAGCAAAGGGTAGGGGGCTTTTGGGATTCACCACATCAAAAAAACAGGAGGTTCGTTTCATGAGCTATGAACATATCATGGTTGAAGTTTCAGAAGGGATTGCGACCATCACCTTTAACCGTCCCAAAGCGCTGAATGCACTCAATACTGCCTTATTGGAAGAGCTATGGCTGGCCGTGAACGCCATTGAGGCAGATGATGCGGTTTGTGTGCTGGTGCTGACCGGTGCCGGTGAAAAGGCTTTCATCGCCGGCGCAGATATCACTGAACTGGCCGGATTGAGCGTTCTGCAGGCCAAAAGCTTTGGCCAAAAGGGCCATGCCGTGATCGATAAAATCGCCGCTTTGCCCATACCTGTGATTGCCGCTGTCAATGGGTATGCCTTGGGCGGTGGCACGGAGATGGCACTGGCTTGCGATTTTATCTACGCTGCTGAAAACGCCTCGTTTGGATTACCGGAAACCACTTTGGGACTGATACCTGGTTTTGGGGGAACCCAACGTCTGGCGCGTTTGATCGGTCCCAACCAGGCCAAAGAGCTGATCTATACCGGAAAAATCATTCCGGCCGGTGAGGCCAAAGCTTTGGGAATTGCCAACCAAATTTTTGATCCCGAGCGACTCATGGAAGAGGTGACAGCGACTGCACGCAATATTGTGGCCAAAGGGCGTGTATCGATCCGTGCCGCGAAACAAGCGATCAATATCGGTTTAAATGCCGACCTGGCAACCGGCTTGAAAATAGAGCAGGATGCGTTTGCCCTGTGCATGGCCAGTCAAGATGCGAAAGAGGGTACACAAGCTTTTCTGGAGAAACGAAAGGCCTCTTTTAAAGGAAGCTTGAGTGAGTAGATAGTAATACCGACAGCAAAACCCGTAAATTGGTGTATTTGGATGCAGTTGGAATTTTTAATTGGGCTGCGGTTAATCTTTTGATGCTTTTAGCCGATATTGATGATGTACAGCACTGCTGTCCTGTTAAAATGTGGGTAAGCTATTGTAGCTGTTAGGAAAATGACTGGGATGCGATTGACACCTGTTTGATGGATCGGCTATACTATACCCACGTATTGACCTGATTTGCAGCGCTTTGGAAAGATATGGAACAATGACACAAGGACAGCAACGCAAGGCCGGCGGCCAGCTCATCTGGGGGGTCGCATTAATCCTAGTGGGGATTGGCGTTTTTATGCGCATACCCCAAGTGATGCCAAAGTTGGCTGAACTGGAGCAATTTGTTGGTGCCATGGGTTTTATTCGCTTTTGTTTATATTTAATGGGTATTATCCTGCTGGGTGGCGGCATCAAGAAAATCATAGCATATTTCCAATCCCCGGTAAGTGGTCCCGAGGAGCAATCCGGTGAGAATACCCGGGACTGATCTACCCATGAAGTGCGTTGTAGATCGTTTTGAGTATCCAAACCTGTCAAAAGAATGGGGCGAAACCATTGAAAACTGATCTCGATTCCCGTACCAGCCTTCAAGAAATCGGCAACAAAATCAATGCGGCCCGCGATCTTGATGAGATCTTGATTGATCTTAAGGACGACATTACATCTTTGTTTAAAGCAGAGCGGATGACAGTTTATGTGGTCGATGGCGTGAAACGGGAATTGGTTTCGCGTTTTAAATCCGGTAATGAAGTCTCTGAGATTCGAATCCCCGTGAACAAGGGGTCCCTTGCCGGCTATTCCGCACTGACCCACAAATTGGTCAATGTCTCCAACGTCTACGATGACAAAGAGGTCGCTGCGGTCGACAAAGCCCTTAAGTTTGACAAAAGTTGGGATCAAAAAACCGGGTATCGCACCAAACAAGCCCTGGTTTATCCCATTATATTTCAAAAATACCTGATGGGGGTATTGCAGCTGATCAACCGCAAGGAAGGCGATGGCTTTACCACCACGGATGAACAATTGGTGACCGACCTGGCCAAAATCATTGGGATTGCCCTCTACAACCAGAAACGCATTGCTGCTCGCGTGGGACGGGGCGGAAAATTTGATCATTTGTTGGAAAACCATTTGGTTACCCAAAAAGAGCTTACCAAAGCCATTACCAATGCACGAAGTCGCAAAGAGCCTGTGGAAATAGTTTTAATGCGGGAGTATAAAATCCCGAAAAGTGAGCTGGGTGAATCACTGGCGCGGTACTATAAAACAACTTTCGTTGCCTATAATCCCACATTTCCCATACCCGGCGAACTGCTCGCCGGACTTAAAGTGCCGTTTATGCGCAACAATACCTGGGTACCGCTGAGAACTGAAGATGAACAGCCGGTGATTGCCATCGACGATCCGCTGGACCTGAAGCGCGTCGATGAAATCAAAGCGCTTTTTCCCGGTCGACGGCCCAAGTTTGTGGTGGCTTTCGCCCAGGATGTCCTTGATTTTATCAAATTGTTTACCCAGGACGAACGAGAGCTGGCTGAGATTGACGATATTCTATCCCAATTGGAAGATGAAACCGGTGAGATCGAAGAAGCTGAAAGCGGTGTGGGTGAGGAAGACAGCGCCGTGGTGCAACTGGTCAATAAAATCATATTAGATGCTTATGTGCGTAACGCTTCGGATATCCATATCGAGCCTTATCCGGGCAAGCAAAATGCTGTGGTGCGCATTCGGGTGGACGGATCGTGTACGGTTTACCAAACCATCCCATTTGCCTATCGCAATGCAGTGGTGTCGCGTATCAAGATCATGTCGGATCTGGACATTGCAGAGAGGCGCTTGCCCCAAGACGGCAAGATCAAGTTTAAAAAGTATGGCGGTAAAGACATTGAACTGCGTGTGGCCACCATCCCCACCCAAGGCGGCATTGAAGATGTGGTCATGCGTATTTTAGCAGCCGGCGAGCCGATTCCTCTGGCTAAAATCGGATTTTCAGAACGCAACTATGAAAATTTTGTCGATGCTGTGACCAATCCTTATGGTTTGGTCCTGGTGTGCGGCCCTACCGGTTCGGGTAAAACCACCACCTTGCATTCCGCTTTGGCCCATATCAACAAGACTGAAACAAAGATCTGGACCGCTGAAGACCCTGTTGAAATCACACAGAAGGGGCTGCGTCAAGTTCAAGTCAAGCCCAAAATCGGATTTAATTTTGCCGCTGCGATGCGCTCTTTCTTGCGCGCGGATCCGGATGTCATCATGGTGGGTGAAATGCGCGATAAGGAGACGACTCACATCGGCATTGAAGCATCGCTGACCGGGCATTTGGTTTTTTCCACCTTGCACACCAACAGCGCTCCTGAAAGTATTACCCGGTTGCTGGATATGGGCATGGACCCTTTTAACTTTGCCGATGCCATTTTGTGTATCATGGCGCAACGCCTGGTCAGGACCCTGTGCCCGGACTGTAAAAAAGAGTACAACCCCACAGAAGCCGAATTCCAAGAGCTGGTACGTGAGTACGGCCCTGAAGATTGGGAGAAAAATGTAAAACTTAAATATAATCAGGATATCTCATTGTTTAAACCCAATGGATGCGAAAACTGTAATAGCACAGGATATCGTGGACGCATGGGTATTCATGAGTTGTTGGTGGGGACCGACGAAATGAAAAAACTGATTCAGGTCCGCTCTGAGATGGTCGTGATTCGCGAACAAGCGGTTAAAGACGGCATGACCACTTTAAAACAAGACGGTATTGAAAAAATTGTAGAGGGGCATTGCGATTTGCTCCAGGTGCGCAAGGTTTGTATCAAGTAGGGCTCGGTCTAAAGCTAATTTATGCTTTATGCCTCCCGGCTTCAGGCCATCTTTGGCCTATCCTCAATCCCACCTGATGCTAAAATTGGCCTCAACGTAGCGGAGCTACGCCTGCGGTTTTTGCTCAATCGAATAACCCAATTTGTTTCTATCTATTGATTAAGGGCTTGTTTGAATTTTTGTAATTGGGCTTCGTAGATTTTGCGGTCTTCGGGATTCATGGAGAGGGCGTTTTGTTCGGCTTCGAGGGCTTCCCGGACTCGACCGTTGCTGTATAGGGCTTCAGCCAAGGTGTCCCAGATATGGGGGGCCTTTTTCATTGTGATGGCTTTTTGCGCAAGTTGTAAGCCCTGCCGGGGATCTTTTAGTTCAGGATCGTCACCTGATACCAGCAGCCATGCCAGGTTGTTAAGGGCATCGGGGTTGTCAGGGTTCAATGCCAAGGAAGCTTCATAGGCAGTGGCTGCACGTTTTAGGTTCTGCTGCTCGTAGTAGATGTTGCCGACCAACCAATAAAGCAACCCATCATTAGCGGTTTTGATTTGCTTTTGAACAAGATAGCGTTCAATGTCTTCAATATTGATACTTCTATTTTTACCATCGAACACGGTCTGATTAAGATGAAAAGCTGATGCGCCTAATAGTAGGAAAGCAATCATGACAATGATAATGCTCTGCTTAACTTTACGATGCTGTTTCGCAATCCAGTTGGGCGAGCTTTCGCAAAGGCGCAGATAATCGATTCTTTGCTGGATGCTGAAATGGTGCCAGTTGGGTTTGTCCGCCGGCTGACCGCTGGTGGCGACGATCTTGCCAAAGGTGTCGATCAAGGGTCGGG
>JBNLFN010000018.1:0-21796 GCA_050305555.1 Desulfobacteraceae bacterium
CTGCTGCCCTATGAGAAGCGGCTGCCCTCTACTGAAATCCGTACATTTGCCGCTACGGCTGAGGCTTTGTCTGATCCTCAGTTGGGGCTTAAAGCCCTTGCCGACAACCCGGCAAACCAATCTGCGTATGATCACATCGCCGCCCAGGAAAAGATTGCGGTGGCCAGCTATATCGAGACCAACAAAAAGCGCTTGGGGGAGAAATCGGGTCTGCCGTTAACACCGGCGCGCATCCAACTGATGGCCGATTATTATTGCCGGCACATTATGGATATTGAAAAAGTGTTTGCAAAAATCACTTCCCTATATGAAAAGATCAAATCCATTGAGATTCAATTTCTTAAGCAAACGAGTCTCAACATTGTGCTTGAAGATGAAGCCATTGATTACATTATCAGCCAATGGCTGGTGCATCCGGTGGATGTGGACGCAATTTACAAAAAATTAACCTCGGATCTTGTTTATGGTCTGAAATTGGTATGCGAAAAAACCGGACGCAACCGCTTTTTTATCACCCGGCAAGGTCTCGATGAACCCGAGACCTTCATTAGCCAATTACTGCGCAAAGAGGCAGGCCAGCCTGCTGATGACCTAGCCCCGTCCGGCGATAATTAAACGATAGAAAGGACACCCCCATTAATGATCGGTATTTCCAAGCTCTACTGCGGTACAGTTGAACCTTCCGATGCGCTTCGCTACGGTCGCCATTCCGCCAATCTGCCCAGCCACTTGCTCCAATTTTCCAAAGACAAACGACCGGTGGTGGTTTGGAATGTGACCCGGGCTTGCAATTTAAAATGTGTCCACTGCTATGCCCACGCGACTGATGAGGCGACCAGCAGCGAACTAACCACCGACCAGGGCCGTGCAATGATTGATGACCTGGCGGCTTACGGTGTGCCGGTGCTGCTTTTTTCCGGTGGTGAGCCGTTGGTACGCAAAGACATGCCCGAACTGGCCGCCTACGCTGTGGAAAAAGGCATGCGGGCTGTTATCTCAACCAATGGCACGTTGATCAGCAAATCCGTCGCCCAGACACTGAAACAGATCGGTCTGTCCTACGTGGGCATCAGCTTGGATGGCCTGGAACCGGTCAACGATCATTTCCGTGGGGTTAACGGCGCATTTCGTAAAGCCATGGCCGGCATCCGCAATAGTCAGGAAGCCGGTATCAAGGTCGGCTTGCGCTTTACCATCAACAAACGCAATGTCAAAGAAATTCCGGGTATTTTCGACCTGTTGGAAGAGATGGAGATCCCCCGGGTCTGTTTTTATCATTTGGTCTATGCAGGCCGCGGAAGCGCTCTGGTCAAAGATGACTTGACCCATGAGGAAACCCGCGCTGCAGTGGACTTGATCATAGACCGCACCCAAGCGTTGCACGCCAAAGGCAAGCCCAAAGAAGTGCTGACCGTCGACAACCATGCCGATGGTCCCTACCTGTACATGCGCATGCTTAAAGAAAACCCTGACCGTGCCAAAGAGGTGTTGGAACTATTGGAGATGAACGAAGGCAATAATTCCGGCCGTGGAATCGGTTGCGTGAGCTGGGACGGCAATGTTTACGCAGACCAATTTTGGCGCCATCATAGTTTCGGAAATGTCACGGAACGGCCATTTTCTGAAATTTGGACCCAGCCGGAAGACCCTTTATTGATGCAACTCAAAGAGAAGAAAAAGTATGTCCAGGGCCGTTGTGCCGGCTGCCGCTGGCTGGATGTATGCGGCGGCAATTTTCGAGTTCGCGCCGAAGCCATAAGCGGCAATGTGTGGGCACCGGATCCTGCCTGTTACCTGACCGACAAAGAGATCGCGGACACCATCTGATCTCAAGTTTTAAGGAGCATACCATGCTGTTTCCCGACTATCGCCCCCGCCGTATGCGGCAAAGCAAAGCATTCCGCCGCATGGTGCGCGAAACCCAGCTCAGCGTCAACGACTTGATCCTGCCGCTGTTTGCGGTGAAAGGTAAAAATGTCAAAAAGCCCATTGCCGCAATGCCCGGCCAGTTCCAACTTTCGAAGGAATATCTAGTTGAAATCGCCCAGGAGGCATTCGAACAGGGCATTCCGGCCATTATTTTATTTGGAGTATCAGACACCAAAGATCCTTTGGCAACGGCCGCCTATGCCAGCGACGGTGTCGTGCAGGGCGCCGTTAAAGCCATCAAAAACAAGGTACCTGAACTTGCCGTGGTGACCGATGTCTGCCTTTGCGCCTACACGGATCACGGTCATTGCGGCATTGTTGATGGCCGACAAATCGACAACGATGCCAGCCTGGATCTGCTGGCCCGCACGGCCGTATCCCACGCCCAGGCCGGCGCGGACATGGTGGCGCCATCGGATATGATGGACGGTCGGGTGGCTGAAATCCGATCTGCATTGGACGAAGAAAACATGAGCCATATTCCCATCATGGCCTATGCGGCCAAATACAGCTCTGCCTACTACGGCCCCTTTAGGGAAGCGGCGGACTCGGCACCCCAATTCGGTGATCGACGTACTTACCAAATGGATCCGGCCAATGTCCAAGAAGCGATCCGGGAAGTGTCCATGGATGTGGAAGAAGGCGCTGATGTGGTGATGGTTAAACCGGCGCTGGCCTATTTGGATGTGATCTGCCGCGTCAGGGACGAAGTCGATTTACCGGTTGCCGCCTATAATGTGAGTGGCGAATATGCCATGATCAAAGCCGCCGAGCAAATGGGATGGCTGGACGGCCCGAGTGTGATGATGGAGACCTTAACCTCCATTAAACGAGCCGGCGCCGACATGATTTTGACCTATTTTGCATTGGATGCGGCCATACAATTAAACGGCACCTAAAAGATAGGCTGAATGACAACCACCGTATTTTACAAGGACGAAGATATTCCCATGAACCATTCCGGACATCCCCATGACACTGAAAAAAGCAGGCACGGGCATGCTAAAGGCGACACGCCTGCGCTACGCCTGGTGGCGTGGGAAACCACGCGCAACTGTAACTTGAATTGCGTACACTGTCGGGCGGCTGCGACTTGCGGACCTTATACGGGCGAGTTGGACACCCAGGCTGGGCTTAAACTGCTAGATCAAATTGCCGAAGTGGCCAAACCCATTATTATTCTCACCGGCGGCGAACCCCTGCTGCGGGACGACATTTTCGACCTTGCTAAATATGGCAACGACAAAGGCCTGCGCATGGTGATGGCACCTAATGGCACACTGGTAACCCCATCAGTGGCCTCGAAAATGGCGGATGCCGGCATCCAGCGTATCAGCGTCAGCTTGGATGGTGCCACGGCCCAGGAGCATGATCGTTTTCGCGGGGTGGAAGGGGCTTATCAGGGTGCCCTGGACGGCATTGCCAATGCCAAGGCCGCGGGTGTTGAATTCCAAATCAATACAACGATTACCAAAACCAATCTCGACCAAATTCCCAAGATTTTTGCTCTAGCCGAATCGTTGGGTGCAGTAGCGCACCACATTTTTCTGTTGGTTCCCACGGGTCGCGGAAAATACATCGTTGACCAGGCAATCGATGCGCAGGAATATGAAAAGACACTCAATTGGTTCTATGAACAAAGGGACAAAACCTCCCTGCAACTCAAAGCCACTTGTGCACCACACTATTATCGCATCTTGCGCCAACGCGCCCGTGAAGACGGTCAAAAGGTTACTTTTGAGTCCCATGGCCTTGATGCCGTCACACGCGGTTGTATGGCCGGCGCTGGATTTTGCTTCGTTTCCCACCAGGGCATTGTGCAACCTTGTGGTTTTTTAGAGCTTAACTGCGGTGATGTCACACAACAATCCTTTGGCGAGATATGGCGATACTCGAATCATTTTCAAAAATTACGCGACTTCGGACAGTTGGAAGATAAATGCGGCTGCTGTGAATACCGGCGCGTATGCGGTGGCTGTCGCGCCAGGGCCTATGAAGCAACGGGCAATTATATGGCAGAAGAGCCCTTGTGCCTCTATGACCCAAAAAATAGCAGCCAATAGCGCCCCTTTGTCCATGGCAATTGCATGCAATTTTTGCACGATTATCATAGTTTCGGCATGCTTGCAGAGCCAATTCCAAAATACAACTTGTTCCCCTTTCCATCCTAGTGTTATATTTGTCCTAACGGGGTTGGGCGGTTTTAGGATCATGCATCAGCGACTGAGCCTGCCCCTAACGGTCAGTCCCGAATCTATTTTTCACCTTCAAAGCGCGATTACACTTCGTCCAGCAGTATCACTGAAAGGATCACAAAATGAAGATTCGGTCATTGATGGTCACGCATCCGATCACGGTCACTGCTCAAGCCAAGGTTGAAGAAGCCATTGAATTGATGAAATGTCATTCGATTCGGCACCTACCCGTGGTCAATAAAAAGAACCAACTGCTCGGATTATTGACTTTAGCTGATCTTAAGCAAGCCTTGATTCACTCGATGCTGGGCGAATTAACGCTCACCGATATGATGATTCGAAAACCATTCACGGTAAAACCGGATGACGATATCGAAATTGCAGCCCAATTGATCTATGAACATAAAATTGGGGGGCTACCCGTGACCCAGTTAGACCAACTGGTCGGTATTATCACCGAGACTGATATCTTGCGGGCCTTTATCGATATGATGGGAATCCTTTCCAACAGCGTACGCATAGATATTATCACCGGTGATGCCCCGGGCGATTTAAATCGGGCCATCCAAATTATTCACGACCATGGCGGTGACATCATCCATGTGGGCATGACCGCCCAGCAGAGCGCCAGGCGCACTTATTATTTTCGCCTGTCGCCGTGCCCAACCCAGCCGATTCATGAAGCGCTCTCAACCGCCGGGTTTGAAGTGCAGGCGGTGGTCCAATAGTGCCCGACATCAAACTATCTATGAGCAAGGTCACGTTCTAAGCTATGTGAAAGCTTTCACCATCCTGAATAACCGCCCCTTGACAATTCCCATATTTTATGAGTATTTCCAACATCATCGCGCCAACGGCGATCTTTATCTTTCCCATTGCAGGCAGATGGCAGCCGAGCTGATGAGGTTCTAACGCGGTGAACCGAGGGTCGATTTCTTGAATTGCATACAACGGATCTTAATGCCGCTCACCGGCGCAGCTTTCATCCTCCTTTGCGGAGTAGTATCTTCACAAGCCGGTTTTTTGAATGATATCCGAGTAGGAGATTACAAAGACCATACCCGGATTGTTCTTGAGCTAAGCACCGCCATGGGCTTTGAGCGAATCACCCCTCTGTTGCCGGGTCAACTGACCATCATCTTGCCCGCCACCCAACCCCGCTTGGTCCGCAAGATCCCTATTGAGCGCAGTCAGCGCGTCAAGGATATTAGGCTATGGTATTCGAAAGAAAACTTCACCGTTAGACTGACCTTTGCCTTTGATCAGTTCCGCTACAAAGTGATTAAATTTAAAAATCCCGATCGCATCGCAGTGGATGTCTATCAACTGGATTCCGCCCCCCTGCAACCGATACCTGAAAAGAAGAAAGATGTGTCCATCGTCACACCGAATGTCGCTAAATCCGAAAAACAATTGCCGATGATCGCCGATAATTCAAATCCGTTGCAACCGCTGTCATCAGCCGAAACAGGCCCCCAAATGGGGACCGGTGAAAAGCAAGCGACTCAGCCAAAGAAGGGTCACACAGCTGATGCGGCCAGGCGGCCTTGGCCACCGAGGCCAGTGGCTCAAAAGCAAGCCGGCGGTGCCATGGTATCTGCTCCTCCCAAGCAGCACGCATCCCCCGATGAATTGCCCGACACGACTTCCGGGTCCAGAGGGCTGCAATTTTATCTGGTCGTAGGCTTGGTGGTGCTCACCATTATTATATTGGTGCTGCTGTTGCTCATGCTCCTGATGAAACAGCGATGGATCAACGGTGAAACACCACTGAATGCAAGTGAATACCTGCAGCGTCAAAACAAACGCATCGCTGCGCTGGACACACAGATTCAAGAACAACTCAAGCGCTATGATGAGGTGTAAGTACAGGATCAAATGACACAACCCAACTTAGATATCAGTATCGGACTCTCAGAAGAAGAAAAGCATGACCTTGAGCTGATGATTGGCGAGTTTCAAAAAGAACGCGCTGCTTCGATGCCGGTAACGGATCCAGCGGTCCTTCAGGGACAGATAGACGCCATGAACAAGCGCATGGCCCATTTAACCCATATGTTTTTAACTCTGGATCGTAGAATAAAGCCTCTGTATGAGGTGATTCGTCTAACCTTTGAAAAAAGTGAACTGTTAAATCAGCGGATAAATACCTTAATCGAATCCATTCGTAGTGGGGACCCTTTGTGATGATGAAAATAGCCATGCAACTGCCGGAAAATCAGGATTACAGTGTCATGCAACGTGTCATTGATGGCACTCTGGAAGTGGAATCAATTGAAGAGTTTGAGGACATTCTTAAGATTTATCCTAAGGATCCTCTGTTAAATCGCAAATTTGCCGATTTGTTGATGGATAAAAGCGAACTGGCAAAGGCCACAGCGGTTTTCGAAAGAGCGGCCGCCCTGTTTATTGAGAACGGGATGAACCTTCAGGCCATCGTGGCCATGATCCTGCGGTGGAGTATTCAGAAACCTTCTCATGATCAAGGTCGTGCCTTCCAGGCCATGCTGCATGAAAGAGGGAGTCAGCTCACCCCGTTGCAACGTTTCTGGGCACGTATGAGCTACGCCGAGCTTGTGACGGTAATGTTGCGCCTGGTGCGTGTCCGATTGGTGGCAGGTGACAAAATCGCGTGCATCGACGATCCGGCCGATGAAATCTATTTTGTGGTCAGCGGCACCCTGGCCGAGACGCTGTCCCACGAGTGCCAGGCCGAAGCAGCGATGGCGGGTATTGAAACCGAACCGATCCTTCTGGGCGCCAACGATATCTTTGGCGATATATTTCCCCTGGATCAGCCTACGGCGGCCACCAAGGATATTGTGGCCTTGACCGATGTCGAGTTGGTTAAAATTTCTAAAAAAGCGTTATTGGATGCTTGCCGGAAACATCCCCACATAGAAAAGCTGCTGGGTCAAATTCATAAACCGGAAAACCTCGAAACCTGTGACCGTTCATGGCAAACCGTTCGCAGGGCCGTTCGCTATGGCCTGCCCACCAAAGTTGAAATCAATAGCCTGTCGCTCCCGCCAACCAATGCCACCTGGCACTATACGGGTATTGCGGTGGACATCTCATTGGGCGGTGCATGTGTTGATTTGGGGCCAACCTCTCAAACAGGCACCTCATTGCCGGGCAAAGGCCAAGCTTTAACCCTGCAGCTCGATCTGCTCAATGAGGTGGCCGCGCTGAACCTCAAGGGGCGTTTGGCCTGGCTCCGCGAGCAAGAGACCCAATCAGGTGTAACAACTTTCATCGGGATTCGCTTTGATCCGCTGTCGCCGGCAGACCGTGAATTGTTATCACAATACTGCTCAGGTGACATCAGCGAACAAAACTTGTTGTGGGGTTTGTGGGATTCGATGGTTCGAACGGATAACTCAGAAAAACAGAACGGAAGGTAAACGTGAACGCTCTTCAAAATCCAAATAATAGTAGAACCCCCGAAATATGGGCAGTGGGCGGTGGAAAAGGTGGTGTGGGTAAAAGCTTGGTCAGTATTCTGATCGCGCTGGAGCTGGCCCGCCAGAACAAAAAGACCATCCTTATCGATGCGGATTTAGGAGGGGCCAATTTACACACTCTAATGGGTATTCGGACCCCGACTCGCACCCTTCATGATTTTGTTAGCCGCAGATACAGCTCCATAGAAGAGATCTGTATTCAAACAGCGGTTCCGAATCTGCAACTGGTGTGCGGCGCCAGCGAAATCCTCTCCTTGGCTAATCCCCAATATGCCCAGAAGCATAAGATTGTTCAAAATATTATGAGCCTTTCGGCTGAGCATGTCATTCTCGATCTGGGCGCGGGTACTGCCTACAATGTACTTGATTTTTTTCTAATTGCCGACAATCCCATCGTGGTGGTTACGCCACAGCCCATATCTATTCAAAATGCGTATGCCTTTGTTCGCAACACGGTTTATCGCAAACTTAGCCGCCTGGCAGGTCAACAGCCGGCTTTGCAAGAGTTGATCAAAACTGCCATGGATCCCAAAAATGACAGCCACATGCGCACCATGGGTGACCTGTTGCAGGCCATTCACAACTCCAATAATGCTGAAATGGCCGATCAATTGAACGAGGCCATTGGCAAATTGCGCCCCTGGATTGTCACCAACTTGGCCCGCCACGAACGTGACAACAACGCTGGACGAATAATCCAAATGGTGGCGGATAAGTATCTGACCCTAAGTGCACGGGAATTGGGAGTCATCTCTTATGATCCAACCATTGAAAAGGTGGTATCCCAAATGAAGTCACTATCTCAGCTGGCCCTTGATAGCGCCGCACGATCTGATGTCATACCTTTGGTTCAGCGATTGATTGGGTAAAATGGTAGTAAAATGCGTCTGAATAGGACTATTTGATCTTATCGATCAAAGCGTTGAGAATATCACGCTGGTAGCGGGTTATATTTTCATACTCCACGCCGATACCATCTGGGTATAAGCGCGTCACTTTTCCTTTGACTTTAAAAGGCAGTGTTTCGTCAGACTCTTCCAAGGTAAAGCACAAATCGATCTTTTGGCCATCCTTAAACGTGTTGTTGGTTTCAATAAACACACCGTTTGCGCTGATGTCGCGAATACAGCTGCGGTATGCTCTGCCTCCGGCGGCAAAATCAACCATTAAATAACATGACAGGCGAGGATATTCTCGAACCCATCGGAATTCAGGCTGGCTCAAAGGGTTTAACTTGCCCAATAGTGTATCTTTGTTCATTTGGTTGATCAGGACAAAAATACGGGCGATGATCATCTGGCGATGCATTTTAGGATCAGCACCTGCCGCAAGCTGCTCAAACCCATGAGTGGGCGCCTCGTTCCCCTCTTCCAGGGTATCCAAAAAGACGGAGAGTTGATCATCGGTCATTCTGTATATGGAAACCGACAATCGCGCTAAAATGGTATGTTTTTCAACTTGTTCCACCAAAGGTGTCATCAAGCATCTCCTCCTGCAACAGGGTCACGCCAGCAGGTCACCACACCCAACGAAGCATTCTATCCTGAAGGGTTGTCACTATCATCTATATCGCATTGTTCCAATTGAAGTCAACTGTCGCCAGGCTTTCCGCCCCTGGCCTTATATATTTCGGTCGTATGGTGGCAATGCTCAATAAGGCGCCAAAAGAACCAATTGAATCTTAGGTGCCACATACCCGGTTTAAGCCCATGGCATTATGATCCCATTACGGTCCTGACCTAAATGGACCCTGTGGTGGTTAATGTCTCTTTTTATTTGACACAAAAGCCGCAATTCTCTATACTCCACTGAACTAAAAGGGTTTTCTTGTCGCGCTTTAAAAAATTACTTAAATTGCCACACTAACGGGCAAGGTAAATGGGTTAAACACAGCGCATTAAGTTGCTATTGGCAACGGTTGAATTTTTCAAGCGGATATTTAAGCACGACGGGTAGACATACACGGCGTTCGCTTTACCCCCTTGGAAACAAGAACCCATTTCCAGAGGAGGAAAAATAATTGTCCTATATTCTCGATCAAGAGCAGTTGGATAGCATTGAAGATGTCTTGCAAAAAGATTTGATGGACCTGGGACTCAAATGCGTCATCCTTATTGACATGGCTGGCAATATCATTGCGAATTTAGACAATGGCCAGGTGGGCCATGATGTCTATTCATTGGCTGCATTGGCCGCGGGAAATTTTGGTGCGGTATGTGCTATGGCAGCTATTATCGGTGAAGATGACTTTGCCTTGCTGTTCCATAAAGGCAAAAACGAAAACATCCACTTCAGTAAAGTACTCGATGACTTCTTGCTGGTAACGATCTTCGGGAATGATGTCTCTTTAGGCTATCTGCGGTTAAAGGTTGATGAGTCCATCGAAAAAATCGGCAATACCTTTGAGAAGACCAAAGGGCTATAAACAACCAACGCCATCTTAGACCAAGTGACTGACCTGACAGGAAGACGATAACACGAGGATGCCCGCGTGGCGGTTATTCATATTCGCAAAAAAGAGGTCCAGATTAAGATTGTCTATGTTGGCCCGGGTCGGGGAGGCAAGACCACCAATCTGGAATATATTTTTAAAAAGATCCGTCACCGCATCTTATCGGATATGGTCAGTATAAAAACCCACGGCGATCGAACGCTTTTCTTTGATTTTTTACCGTTTGAATTGGGACAAATCCAAGGTTACAAAATTAAAACGCAACTTTATACCGTACCCGGACAAGTGAAATACAACGCCACTCGCAAACTAGTGCTCAAAGGCGTAGACGGCATCGTTTTCGTTGCGGATTCCATGGCTGTGATGCGTGAAAAAAACATTCAGGCCCTTGAAAATTTGGATGAGAATTTATCTTTTTATGGCATTGATATGCATGATCAGTTCCCCCTTATCATGCAGTACAACAAACGCGATTTAGCTGCCAGCGGTATTCCCTTGCTCGACATTGAGACCATGGACAAGGATCTCAATGCAAAACTCAAAGCGCCTGTTTTTTCGGCTAGCGCAATTCAGGGGGATAATGTTATCCCCACAGTAAAGAAAGCAATTTCGAGCACAATCGTTTCCCTTCAAGATCAGTTGGCTTAGGAGGTCGCCATTGGACAAATCATCAAAAAATAATCTGGCAAATGATATTGAAAATCGATTGGACGATTTTTTCGACGATGCTGATGCCCCCACACCCGCGAAGATCCCGTCTGCTTCTTTGCAAAAGCTCAAATCAGTGGTGCTGTCCATCGATTGGGAAATTACCGATGCCTGTTTAGACGATCTAAAGACCGAAACCGACGCGTTGCTGCCCTCATATCAGAGTGATCCGTTTATACACGCTCTGCTGCGTATGCTTAAAGCACTAGGCGCCTATATTCGGAACCTTAAAGCGCGGGCGCATCCTGATGCCATTAAGCGGGTGATGTCGACGTTTAAAAATTTGGAAAAACTCGTCAATGACCCACAGCTGACGGAAGAAGCAAAGAAACAGGTTTTGGCCAAAGAAATTAACGCTTTTAAACAACTCAAGCAACATGTTTTGGGGAAACCACACGAAACTGCAAAGCCATCGGGAGCTGATACCCATGGCGTTGCCAGCTTTGTTGAGCATCACAAATTTGAACAGGCCATGAGCGAAGTTGAAAGACGCCTCAATGACCAAGTCGCACAATTAAAATCCCAGTTACAGAACGTTCAGCAAGAAATTGACGCATTGCGCAAAGGTTAGCTGACCTCCAGTTGATCGTTTTTAAGTTAAGGGTGTTGGGAGCTGGAGGGTCTAATTATGTCTTCCAAATCTTCTATTGCAGACACATCGGCTTGGCGTGCAAAGCGGTCTTCCACCAACTCCGCCACATCCGCTTTTTGAAGTAATCCAAACTGTACCATCAGATCGGCCATTTCCTGCATCTCCGATTGACGGGGTACATAACGATCAAATAAAATACGTTTTGGGGGTGTGTTTAGCGCATAGGCCACCAGGTCTTGCGGCTGTCCCCAATAGCGGGAGGCTATCTGGGCTGCCTGCTGGGGATGTTGTTGAGCCCAGAACCCCGAGCGCGCCGCACCTTCGACCAAACGCCTTACAGCCTCGGGATCTTTTTGAATAAACAAATCTTTGACCAACATTAAGTTGCAAATAAAATCAGGCCATATCTCTTCAACGTAAAAGAGCCGGTCGGCAGCGCCGGATTTTATGGTTTGAGCGGCAAAGGGTTCTCCTACAAAATAAGCATCCAGTGATCCGGATGCCAAAGCCGAAGCCATATCGGGTGGATTCATCTCAACCACACGGATTTGATTGTCAAGTCCGGAGGCTTTAATGAGACGCAGTAACCCCAAGTTATGCCCTGAATACCGCATGGGGACAGCAACCGTCTTTCCTGATAATTGCTTTAAGCTATTGATGTGAAGTGATTTTCGAACCACCATGGTACTTTCATGACGATTGCCGATGTATACCACTTTGACGGCCTCACCCTGTTGGCGTAATACAATGGAAAGGGGCGCAATGATAAAAGCGGCTTGAATGTCATCATTGCGCAACGCCTCGGCCATTTCAGCAAAGGAAGCAAATTTAATGGCCTTAAAGCGCAATGTATCGTTGCTTTGCTGACTGGCATAATCAAGTATAGGCGCTGCCAAGTTGGTGATGACGGGCATATACCCCAGATGAATCACATGCCGCCCTTCTTTTTCCGCATTCAGCGTAAAGTGGAGCGCCGAGATAAGCAGCATCCAGGCCACGGCTAAAACAAAAAGGCGCAAAGGGTAAGATTGAAGCCATGGCTTGAAATTCAAAAAATCAAACCGCATAGGGCACCCCCAGCATAAGAAAGATCTCACTGCGCAACCGGCTCAGGCCTGCATCCCGTTCAAAGTCGCGCGGTCTGGGAAAATCAAGTTTGTGCATCAGTTTGATGGTGGATGGTCGGCCGCTCATCACCACAATACGATCACCCATGATCAACGCATCATCAATATCATGGGTCACCACCAATGACGTTTTGCGCATGAACTCGTGCATATTGACCACCTCTTCACGCATCTTCATATGCGTTAAAAAATCGAGCCCACTAAATGGCTCATCCATGATCAACATGTCGGGATTTACTGCTATAGCCCGTGCCAGCTCAACCCGTCGTTGCATGCCGCCGGAAAGCTGATGGGGATAGTAATTTTCAAAGCCGTCCAATTCAACCATTTCGATATATTCTTGCACCTTGGTTCTCTTTTCTTGGGCATCCTTCATGTGTCGCAGACCCAATCCAACATTTTCTGCCACCGTCATCCATGGGAAAAGGCCACTGTGCTGAAAAACAAAAATCGAATCAGACGAGGGGCCTTGCACCCTGCGGCCGCCAAAGGCCACCTCACCGTAGGTCGGTTCCTCAAAACCGGCGATGATGCGTAATAGGGTTGATTTGCCGCATCCCGAGGGCCCCAAGATACAAACCATCTCTCCCTCTTCAAAATCCATGGTAATATCGTTGAGAACCAAGACATGGTCGCCGGAATGCTCATTGGGATCATAAAGATTGCGCGGTTTGCTCCGACGGTTCAGATAAACTTTGGTCAAATTGTCGATTCGAATGTATCCCATGACAACCTTAATGTGCCTTGTTGCCCCATTGGGCGGACTCTATTCCGGCCAAGCGCCGCATGATAAAATCTAAAAACAGACCAATCAGGCCAATAACGATCATACCGCCCATGACATAATCCATTCGCAGGGCATTGCGGGCATCCAGGATTAGGTACCCTAACCCTGATTGAACGGCAATCATTTCAGCAGCCACCACCACCAGCCAAGCAATCGTAACGGTGATGCGCAGTGCAATTACGATTTCCGGAATGATGGCCGGGACGATAGTCTTGGTGACCAATTCCACTCGGTTAAAATTGAAATTAGCGGCCACCTGAAAAAAGGTGGGGTTGATATTGTGCACAGCCGCAGTGGTGGCCACTACAAGGGGAAAGAAACTGGATAAAAAAATGAGGAAAATAGCCGGGCGATCGCCAATGCCAAACCAGAGCATGGCCAGCGGGATCCAAGCCAAAGGAGAGATGGGTCGTAAAAATTGAACCAGCGGATTGATCAAATCTCTGGCAAATTCAAGTCGTCCCAAAATGATTCCCAATGGAATACCCAGCGCAATAGCCAGGTAAAATCCTGCCGTCACCCGATAAAGGCTGGCCACCGTGTGGCGCAACAAGGTGCCATTCATGATGAGCTCACCTAAGCTGCCCACAACGGTGATGGGATCGGGAAAGATGTGAGTGCTCCAACCACTCACCCGGGAAAGCACCTCCCAAACAATCAGAATCAGCATAAATGAGACCACGCCCAACCATGGCCGATGTTTCAGCTGAACGGCATTTTGTTCACTGTCTTGCATTGGGTTATTCGGATGTAATGCCATTAAATTTAATATGAATTATAGATCAAATGAATTCCAATAAGGGTCAATAAAAAAATGAATATCTCCTTTAAACGACGTTCATTGACCCGTTCAGCAAAAATCGGTCCGATTTGGCCGCCGATGATCACCCCCGGTAAAGCCCAGCACAGAGAGGCCAGATCAGGGCGCCCACCCATCAGACAATGAAAAAGGACACCCAGCACACACGTACCGAAAATGGTGGTCACACTGGTAGCCACTGCCACACGCATGCGTAAGGACAGTTTGCCGCGCAGCAGGGGCACCAGCCACTCACCGATACTAATGCTGAGCATGCCACTGGCGACGGCCATTGAAGTGATGGCCCAACCGTATCGACGCACCTGGCGAATATCAGCTTTAAGGGCGCCCATATCACCGTAACGTTGGTTGGCTGATACAAAAATGAGCGCTGTGGCCAGTGTCAAAATACCAAGAATCAGTTCCAAATTGGAGGCCGTCAGGATACGGGTTAAATATGCGCCCAATGCAATTCCCGGCACCGTGATTGCCAACAACAGCAACATTAAACGGGAGTCGATCTGGTTTTTACGCCAGTAGGCTGTTGCACCTGATCCCATCCCAGCCGTTTGGATGCACAATGAGGTAACTACGGCCGCATCGGGCCGTAAATTGAGCACAATCAGCAGAAACGGCATCCACAAAATACCACCACCGATACCCACAGTGGATACCACTGTAGCGATGAGCAACCCCATTGGCAGTGACATCCAGCTATCGAACATCCTCTCGTTTCTCCACCGTGTAAAAATCAAATTGGTCGATCACTTCGTTCAAGGTAGACAATTCCCTGCCCAAGTGCTGAATTGTTTTTTGCAGCTGTTGTCGTTGGGAAACCCCGTCCGCATTGTTGTTTATTAGCGACAAGGCGTCATCCACATAACCTTTGCCATTGGCGCACATGCTCTGGCTCAACAAAATGACTTCTTGTAAGTTGGTTGCCATTTCATTGATCACGTTGCCCAGTTCAGATAGCTCGTTGTCAGAATCAATGCGCACGGTTTGGCTCAAATCCCCTGCAGAGATCTGTCGGGACAGCAGGATCATGTGTTGTAAAGGCTCGGTGATCTGTTTGATGAACATGGTCAGCACAATAACCATGACCACCATAATAATGATCACCATAAGGATGGCTTTGCTACGCAACCTGTCAAGGGGTGCAAACAGCACTTCCGGATCAATGGAGGCTTGATCGGCGCTTTGAATTCCCTCCCAAAGTTCATCCTTGAGTGCACCGCTTTGGAAATCAGCTAAGAATTCAATGCCTACCAGCATTGAAGCAAAACCGATCAGCAAAAAATAGATGATCATGGTGCGTTGCAAGCTATAGCGCGATTTGGCGCGCATTTAATTCCCCTATAAAGTTTATATAATTCTGGTATGGCCAGACGGCGGTATGCGATGGCGCTTGTGATATTCAACGCTTGCCTTCCTGCGCCGTATGCAGCAGCCTGAACTGAAGAAGATTACGGACCCCCGGGAAGCTGGCCTAAAATCTCTTTAGCCAATCGCAGGTATTGGCGCCCTGCCTTGCTTTGCTGATTATATTGAAGCACAGGCATATTCATAATCTGGGCTTCTTTAATCCGGGCGTCCAATTCGATCATGGTATTATAACTCATGCCGGGGTAAAGCTGTTTGAGCTTGGTGCAAATCATTTTTGACGCGGTGCTCTCTTTGTCAAACATGGTCACCAGAATGCGGCACTCGATGAAGGGGTTGGTCTTGCCCTTTATCAGATCAATCAACTTGAGAATTTGATCGATGCCATGGGTAGATAGATAGTCACACTGGCTTGGGATGATAACAAGTTGAGCTGCGGTTAAGGCATTGAGGGTAAAAAACTCAATGGACGGCGGTGTATCGATCAGAATATAATCATACTGCTGCTTGATAGGCAACAAACGGTCTTTTAGAAGAAATTCAAAATGATTGGCTCCGAAATATTTTTTATTTAGAAGCACCATGTTCTTGTTCGAGGGCAGAAGTGACAAATTGGGATACTTGGTTGGGATGATCAATTTATGCAAATCGTCCGGACCACCGTTGAGGGCATCATAGAACGAAGTGCTCTCTTTGTAGCCCAAAGAGATCGTTAAATTCGCCTGCACATCGAAATCAATGATCAACACCCGTTTGTTGTGCATGGCCAATGAAAGACCCAAATTGAGACAAGTGGATGTTTTGGCCACTCCACCTTTTTGGTTGCTCACCGCAATGATGTTTTCATTGTCGCATCGCTTTCGGGCCGCCGCCAAGTCGACAAACTTAATCTCTTCGACCCGTACGGGACGATAAGCGGTAAAGGTGTTGTCACAATTGGAACAGCGTGCGATAAAGCTGTGCTCTTGAACAGACTGATCGTTCAGTTCGTAGCGCATCTGGCAGCTGGGGCAAACAACTATCATGAAAAAACCCCCTTGCAATCGGTTAGGAGATACCTGCCTCTATGGCATCCGGTAGTTTATTTTCAGCGACGACTGTGGTGACGGCACCTTTTTCAATGGCATTTTGCGTCAGATTCGGGTAGACACAGCACTGCATATCCTCGGCGATGGTCACCCCCCCCTGTTCTTGAATGCTGGCAAAACCCTCAGCACCATCATCTCCAACACCCGTTAACATCACCCCAATTGCATTCTGTTTGAAAATCTGAGCGGCTGAGTGAAACAGCATGTTCAAAGGCTGTTCAACCGGATCATCCAAGCGTAAGACAGGTTGATTTTGACTGTCGGGTTCAATGCGCAAGGCATTTTCATTAGAGCTGATGTAGCATACGCCCTGTTCAACGGGCTGGCCATCCCGGGCAACCTCAATTTTCCAAGGCACATGCTCATTAAATTGTTCAACAAAAGCTGGAAGAATAGGTGGTGCAATTTCCTGAACCACTACCATCGCGGTAGGCAGGACGGGAGTCAGTCGCGTCAATAGCCGAATTACCGTATTGGGCCCGCTTAAAGTCGTTCCCAATGCAATGACATATTTTGGGGATGCCCCCCCTTGTCCATCTGGTGCAGGCGCATGGAACTGCCCTTCCTGCATACGTACGCGTCGAATATTTTCAAAATTGACACTGCTGGCAATCTTGACCCGGTCGATGATCTGGCGGCGGGACCGGTCCATGTCATCCGAAATCGAGCCGGATGGCTTAGGGACAAAATCAACCACCCCGAGACGAAGCGCCTCAAAGGTTACGGCACCATCACTAAACAGTGAACTGAGCACCACCACCGGCACAGGCGATTCAATCATGATGTGCCGGATAGCCGCTAAACCGTCCATGCGTGGCATATCGATATCCAGCGTTATTACGTCTGGTTTTAACTCTCTAATCTTTTCCAGCCCATCGAGGCCATCGCGGGCGGTGCCGACGACTTCGAGTTGATCATCGGTTTCAAGAATTTCTGTGATGGCTTTGCGCATAAACAAGGCATCATCTACAATGAGGGCTCTAATTGGTTGTTCCATGGTTTTTTCTCACCCATTTGGTTGCCAGCGAGGCTGGCCTTGTTGAATATGTTGATTGAATAAAAAAACTGTTCCCATCACGTGCATTGGTTGGCTAACATCTCTTGTATTTCTTCCGGATCAAAAGTATCCGTGATTAATCCCTCCGATTCAGCTGGTTCAATGGTAGCCGGTAAAATACAACGTTCCAGCTTGGGCGCGACAATTTGCCCCCCTGCAGCTTTGACAGTTCGTAACCCATCCAGTGTGCCCAAATTTGCACCGGATAGCAATACAACAGTGACGCGATCCATGAAAATTTCTGTCGCGCTGATCAATAAATCATCCACACCCGACGCATCATCATCGCCGGGCGTGTCTTCTTTTGGCTGAAAAACCAGCTTCCCATCGGTCACACCGAATTGCATCCCTTGGCCATTGGCACTCAGGTAGCAGCGGCCGGGGCACAGCGTACCGGCCTCACGATAAGGCATAACCTCGAATCGGCTGCGTGCGTTAAGAAATGACGCCAAGGTCGGTGCGAAAGGCGGAAGAATCGATTGAAACGATATGGCGCCGGTTTCCCTTACAGGTGGCAGGGCCGTAATTAAATTAACCATCTCCAAATGCCCACCCGTGCCGGAGCATGCAACCAACAAGTTCTGGATCGGTGTGCCCTCATCCGGCATTATGAATTCGGAAGGATCCAATTTGGGACTTCGCAAGCGTTGGAAATGTTTTAGATTGGCTTTAGCCGCCAAATGGACACGATCGACAATGCGCTGCTGTTGCAAAACAATGTTGCTGCTTTTAACCGGTTTACGCATAAAATCTACTGCGCCCAAATTGAGAAAAGAGAGCAGTGTTGAATAGGACGAGGGGCCCAGATTACTCATGATTAAAACCGGGCAGGGACTCCCAATCATGATGTGTTTCAGGGCTGTATTGCCATCCATCACCGGCATATTGATATCCATGGTTATCAATTGCGGTGAGAGGGTTTTGATCTTTTCAAGTGCTTCCTCACCATTCTTTGCCGTACCAACTACTTCAATCGTAGGGTCGGCGATCATCATGCTATTTAAGACCTTCGCCATGATCGGCGAATCATCGACAATCAGGACACGCAATCGGTCAACAGTTTCGGCGACAACCGTTTCTTCATCCTTGTCTTGACGAGTGGCCATTTCATCGGACTGGCGGGCGGCTTCCATCAATAAAAACTGACAGGCTTCTTTAATGGTGGGCGTGGTAACCTCCGCTGCATCCATAGTCTCAAATTGACCGCTTTGCCATCCCAGAATGACAAAGAAGGCATCTATGCCTACGATGTTACCGCACTCGGCGTGAACCACCTCACCTTCCTGAATGTAGATGGTGCCGTGGTCAGCATCTTGCCGCACCTTTACACACAGGCTGGCCCCTGCGAGGCAGCACATTTGGATAATATCAGTCAGCTGGATATTGCGCAGGGTGCCGGCAAACCCACTATTGTTTGCTGCGTCGGTGGAATTCTGTGCATTGTCTGTCATAGGCTAATTGTCTTTAAGGGTACGCCAATCGCTATTGCCGCTCGAACGATTAAACCGGTGCTAATTTCGCCTGTTCGGCATATCGGCCCAAGGCCAGCTGGATTAACTCCGAAACATCAATGATCAAAGAAATGCTGCCATCACCCAAAATCGTGGCCCCCGAGAATCCGCTTTTTTCTTGCAAATAGTCTTCCAACGGTTTGATAACCACCTCTTGACGGGACCGAAGTTCATCCACAACCAGACCAACTTGCTTTGCGCCGGTATTGACCACCACCACAAAATGTTCATCTTGATCATCATTAGACGAGGCCATTTTAAATACACGAGAGAGTCGAATCAAAGGAATGGCATTATCACGCACGTAGAAAACTTCCAGTCCCTCAATGGTGGATATTTCATCCCGGGATACACGCAAAGTTTCATCAACACTGGGCAGCGGGATTGTGAACAACTCACTGGCTACACGCACCAACAATGCAGGAATAATAGCCAGGGTCAATGGGATCTTGATGCGGAAGGTGACACCCGCCCCGATGGTGCTGACAATATCAATAGTCCCATTAAGCTTTTCAATGTTGTCTTTAACAACATCCATGCCCACACCACGTCCCGAGGTATGGGTCACCGCTTTGGCCGTGGAAAATCCTGGACGCATGATCAAGGTAAGCAGTTCTTGCTCACCCATGCTTTCGACCTCTTCCAGATTGGCAAAACCACCTTTGATGGCGCTGTTTTTAATCTGGTTGGCATCTATACCACGGCCGTCATCGCTAATTTCAATTACCACGTAGTTGCTCTCATGGAAGGCTTCCAATCGAAGTGTTCCCTCCTCCGCTTTGCCTTTTTGTTGGCGCTCGGCGACATCTTCAATGCCGTGATCCACCGCATTTCTAATAATGTGCACCAGCGGGTCGGCAATTTGCTCGATAACCATTTTGTCCAGTTCAGTCTCTTCACCGTGGATTTCTAAACTTACTTTTTTCTGGGTGCCTTTGACCAAGTCGTGAACCAAACGTGGATAACGGCTAAAGAGCTGGGCGATGGGCAACATGCGAACCTTCATCACATTTTCTTGCAGGTCAGAGGTGACGCGCCCAAAGCTGGCGGTGGCGTCACTGATGCGATTGGTAATTTCTTTGACCCAATGCATCTCTTTTTGGTCCAGTTTTTGGGTCTGCTTGAGGAAAAATTGCAATTCCCGCATATCATTAATGAGTTGCATGAATCCTGATCGGCTGACTACCAGCTCACCCACTTGATTCATCAAAACATCTATTTTAGCTGCATCCACGCGGATACTTTGTTTGAGCATGCGATCACGAAATTTATCCGTTTGACGGCGACCTATTTTGTATCGGCCTCCCCGTTGTTCCGACGCTTCAGCGGGATCCAGGGCAGTCGAATCGGCTGCTTTGAATGTACTGGGTGGCTTAGCCGGGTCAAGTTTTTCGTCCGTCTCCCCGCCGCTAAAAATCATGCCGGACTGGTCGCCGGCACGGTTCTCATTTTGGACATAATCATCCATGATGTCGTGGGATTCGACTGTCGCTGCTGAAAATTGTGGTACGGGTTGCTCGCCCGACAAAAGTGTGCTTTCAATGTCCTTTGACAAAGACCCATTCTCTTTATTGGACATTTCACCCATATTGGCCTCAAATGCACTTTCAAGCCGTTGCAGCAGCGCATCGTCGGAACCGTCCGAAGCGTCTGAAAGCGACCCCACCACGTCGATAACAGGATCCTCTTCCAAGTCCGCTAAAGTGACGACTTCAAAATCCGGCTGTTCCGTCGATGACAAAGGCTTTGGATCTTTCGGCGGTTCAGCAGGTTTGACTGAAGGTGGTTCTGCAGCGGGTGATTCGGCTTGGGCCTTTGGCGCAGCCGGTTCCGCTTTTGTTTCGACATCCATTTTGGCAGAGGGTGCTTCGGCCACGGCGGGAATTCCCAGGAAGAAACCCTTCACGCGATCGATGTTGGGCAGCATGACCTCTTGATTCAAGGATGCAAAATCTATCTTTTTGCCTTCAGTTAATTGGGATCGGCTATCTTCTACTTTTGCCAGCCAATTGTCCAAAACGATCTTAAGATCGTAATACTCCATGTAGTTTGCAGAAGATCGAAGTGTTGCCAACCGATCCGCACAGCGTGTCAGCACTTCTTCAACCCCATCACCGGCCTCCAGTTGTTCGGACGCATGGGTCAGTTCCTTGAGACCAGCGTTCAACTGTTCAATATATATAGCAAACAGCTCCTGGTCATAAACTTCTTCATAGGTGTTGCCCTGCACATCGGTATACGTCTGAGGTGCCTCGGCCGAGGTTTCTCCGACAGGTGCGGCTGATTTTGTTTCAACGCATGTGTCAATGCGGTCAATGAGATCCCCGACCGGTGCCTGTTCGGTGCGTTCGTGTTCGATATCTTCAATCAAACGACCGATACGATCGCTGGCCTCAATCAACAGCTCGATCACGTCAGCGTCAATACCAATTTCACCGCGCCGTAGCATGTCCAGCAAGTTTTCCAACTTATGTGATAATTCGGCAATGCGCTCCATACCCAGATACTCGGATGAGCCTTTGATGGTATGAATCGATCGAAAGATATCGTTTAATACATCCAGATCGTCCGGCTTTTGTTCCAAACGCATTAGGTTTTGTTCGGTTTCTTCAAGATGTTCGCCGGTTTCGGCGATAAAATCCTCCAATAAACTGGTATCGGCAGTCGGTGTCGACATGGATACAGCTTCAGGCTCGGGTATTGG
>JBNLFN010000019.1:0-2706 GCA_050305555.1 Desulfobacteraceae bacterium
ATTACGACCCGACGATCCACAGCAATTATTGAACAGTGCCTCGGATATTTTAGGCTTTGACCTGGAAGCCGTGCGCAAAGCAAAAAGGATCGCACCTGGTGAAAAACAAAAGCGAGATATGCTGATCTATTTGCTGTGGAAGCGCGGAGGCCTGTCCAACAAAGAAATTGGTACTTTATTTGGTGTAACCTACTCAATGGTCAGCAAAGTTGTCAGCACCTTTGGGGGTCAAGTTCAGGCTGCAAGAGAGGCGAGGGCTAAATTTAACAACCTGTATTCACAATTCAAGGGTTGACCGCTTATCCTTATCTCCCAGCATAGCCAAGCTCCTCTGACCTGGCCCAGTGGACCAGGTTTTCTGTGACAGAATAAAAATCCATTATTACTTGCGAAAACCATATTCAAGTGTAAAAAACCGGGGGTTTAACCCCGCCATGGGTTCCCGGAGTTTGGCGAGCTCCGCTTCAGGGCCGTGAACTTCCAACTTCGTGATGTCCGCCATCTTCAGGACTTCCTGGAGCAGCGGACCGATATTTTCGAGATGGGCCAACACCGCTTCGGCGTCCGCATACCCTTCCCGGCAATGGACCTGATCCCCGTTAAACGTGAAGCCATAATAAAGGCAGTTGGTTTCTTCATTTGCCTTTCCCACACATTGTTCAACTACCTTTTTGAAATCATCTAATTTGTCCGCATGAACTTTGAAATAGGGGGCGATGGTACAACAAGTGTCTTTGGTTGCCATGGGTTTCCTCCTTGAAAATGGGTTAAGGACTATGGAAAAAATTTTCATCCATAAACGGGCCGGTTTTTCCCTGTTGGCTGAAAATCCATTATCGCCGGAAGCCGTATTCCAGCGTAAAAAACCGGGGGTTTAACCCCGCCATGGGTTCCCGGAGTTTGGCGAGCTCCGCTTCAGGGCCGTGAACTTCCAACTTCGTGATGTCCGACGCCTTCAGAACCTCTGAGAGCAACGGACCGATATTCTTTAAATGGGCAAGCACCGCCTGGGCGTCCGCATACCCTTCCCGGCAATGGGCCTGGTCTCCGTTGAATGTGAATCCGTAAAAAAGGCAGTTGGGCTCCTGCTTTGATTTCTCCACAAGTTGTGTGCAAAGCTTTTTGAAGTCATCGACCTTACCGGTGTGAACTTTGAAATAGGGGGCGATGCTGATGCACGTGTCGGCGGTTTCCATGGGGCTCCTTTGTGAAAAACGACGTTCGGTCGACGGTGCACAAGACACAAAATACGCCATTGCTGAAACGATGCCGGCATACATTAAACATCGCATTACGATGCCGCTTTTTCGGATTGCGAAATTGACCATTTCTTTTCCTTTCCTTTTTGGTTATTATGAATTGCTGCGGCCGATGGTTGGAAGAGCAATAAACCGAACTTGCAAATTATTCTTGTTCCATTCGAATACTTTGATGTTTGAAATGAATTTTCGGAATTCGGCCCATATACCATGCGACGGCTTGCCCTTTTTGACAACCGAAGGGCCATTTTATACAATAGATCTAAAAATTCAGTTGCTTGCGCATTAGGGCCGTGAGGTGGTTCCATTGAAAAGAAGCGCGCGCCGGGTGGGCTCATTGCAGTCATTCCGTTTTAATTCAGGGATGCATCTTCATATTGCTGATTTCAAGCCGTCTGAAACGATAGTGGAGCGGTTTGGTTCGGGAGATCCGGCACTCCGGTTCTATTTCCATATATTCGCCAGCGGACACTGGGAGTTGAAGTCCCCATACCGGAGTACCTACCAAAACAAGTTGATTCGTTCCGATGGTTTCAGTTCCCTTATTTTCTATCCGGAAATGGAAGGAAAAATGTGTCTGCCGGTGGACCGGCGTCAGTTCCATCTCAGTATTTATGTCAGACCGTCGATGTTGAACACCTATTTCGGGGGCCGGTTGGATCAACTCCCCAAATCGCTCGCCGATATTTCTCAGGGATGTGTCGAAACGGGCTTTTCCCATGAAAGTTCGTTTTCCCAAATGATGAATCAATCCATCCGCGACTTGTTGGATTGTCCCTATACCGGGCCCATGAGAGAACTCTTCATGGAAAGCAAGGCCATTGAGCTCATCGTGCATAAGCTGGCGCAGACCGTATCCGGCAAAGACGAGATGAAGCCCCCCCTTAAGATGGATCTGCAGGAGGCGGGCCGCATCCATCGTGCCAGGGATATCCTGTGCCGCGACCTTGAAACCCCACCCCGGTTATCCGACCTGGCACATGCTGTCGGGACAAACCACACCCTGTTAAACCGCGGATTCCGGGAACTGTATGGAACCACTGTCTTCGGCTATCTCCGGCAGCAGCGGCTGATTGAGGCGAGGCGGTTGTTGGAGAGGGAGGACGCGAGCGTGACGGAAGCCGCACTCAGCGTGGGCTACGACAGTATCTCTTCCTTCTCGAAGGCGTTTTCCGAGTACTTTGGCATCCGGCCGGTAAGGTGCCGCAAAAAGAAAATCATTAGTGTTTGATGAATTACTGCTTCTAAGGGCTCGCGCAAAATTAACTTCACATCTCATCTTTAAAATCCGGGAATTCCCTGAATTCCATGCAATGGTTTGGGACCAGTTATACGCGCAAGTTCAATTTGAATAATGGCGCCGGCGGCCATCTTTTTCAGGGCCGGTTTAAGAGCATCATTGTTGAAAACGACGCCTACCTTCTGCGATTATCGTGTTATATTCATC
>JBNLFN010000020.1:0-14854 GCA_050305555.1 Desulfobacteraceae bacterium
TCTTCCGATCTCTCTGCGTTGCAGCGAGGGGTTCAATCCTCGAAATACAGGAGTATTTCTGCGGTTGAACCCCTCACTGCGCCTTGATCTTGAACTCGAGAGAGCGCCTGCGAAGCCAATTGTTGCGCATAAAAGATATTCTGCCGCTTTTGGATCGTAATTTGACAGGTGGGCTCAATCTCTGCGTTGCAGCGAGGGGTTCAATCCTCGAAATACAGGAGTATTTCTGCGGTTGAACTCCTCACTGCGCCTTGATCTTGAACTTGATGAAAAGCTGAGAAGCAAATTCGGTCCTAAAGATAATTTCCGTTGGCCCCCTGCGCGTCTCTGCTGCATCGGGAAACGATACGTTAAACATGTATAAAATTTCAATACTCCTATTTATATCCCTGGTACATTTTGCTTTTTTTACAATAGGAAAAAAATGGTTTCCAGAGGACTATGATAAAAATAGGTATGTTAAACTCAAAAGCAGAGTTAAGGCTTCGATTCTTGTGATAATAATGTGGACTGTTATAGTAGCGTTTATAACCTATTGCGCTCAACATTTTATGGATTAAGGGGCTTTTGCTACACGAAGCCTATCGCGCCATCGGTTGGAGGCAGTGCGAAGCAAGGCATAAGGGTCTCCACATTTAACAAACCGACGGTGTGATTTATTCCTAATTTTTTTAAGCGATCAACAAAAAATGTAAGTTGTGGAGACCCCGTTTTTTGCGTCGAACGGTAAGTGTCGTCATTTATCATCAAGGAGCGTTTAATGAACGACTGGAATCCAAACTTGTATATGCAATTTGGGTCAGAAAGAACCCAGCCCTCAATTGATTTGATAGCTAAAATTAATCCAGTTGAACCAAAAACAATTTGAAGAAAAAGTCTTAACCGGTATTGAAGAGGCTTATCCAAAACAGAAAAACGGAAAGTCTTATTGCCATTCAAAAGATTATTTTTCATAGGATACAAATCCCAGCGCTTGTAGGGACGCTTAGGACCATGCTGCCTCGCAGCTCACTGTTGCGCAGCAAATCCACATAAAATGCTATGCGCTTTTTGGATTGTGTTTCTTGAAGAAGGGGGGCCAGGCCAAAAGATTTTTCTTGCCGGCTTTGGGTGAAGTGGGGGAGGTCTCTTTTGGGTTGGTCTTAATGGCGTTGGTGGCTTCAGTGGTGCCTACAGATTTGGATATTTGTTCCTGCATATCCTTGCCATCATCCATGGTGAGCCGTTCGATTGCGTTGCCAATGGCGGCAAGACGCTGGGGCGCCTTTTGGCTGATTGCCGGAATCTTTTTCAGGCAAACATAAAGGGCCAGTGCGTGATCCCTCTGTTTTTGGTGGATCATCTCTTCGGTGAGCATCAGGTAGAAACGACAGCGTGCTGCTTTGGGTTTGAAGATTTTTTCACCTAAGGGTCCAATGCTTCTGGCAAGCTGCTCCGGGGTGCGCAAATGAACCAGGCAATGCGCCAGCACGCTGGCCACTTTTTTAATGGCGCAGCCTTTTTGAAGCAGTTTGGCTGCTTCGACCAAAGCATCCTGAAAATGACCCACCTGGCAAAATGCCTGGGCGCAAACCAAAAGGTCGCTTTCGGTCGCCTTTGTACCCCAACTTCGTTTTATGCGTTTGATTTCCGCCGCCGAGAGCAGCTTGTTTTCTTGGGCGGGGCCGCCATCCAGCTCCGTCCGAATGGCGGCTACTTGTCCTTGGATCGCATCTTTGAAAGAGGCGCCCAGGTGGGGTGATGAGGCGAGTAGATTCTGGTAAAGTTGCAAGGCTTCATTGTGCAAACCTTGGGAGCGATAGGCTTCGGCTTCTCTTTTGGTCAATACGGTGGTGATTTTGCCGACCATGGTTGCTTCTCCACAAAAATCCCGGCGTCATTTTGTATGCCGTTTTAACTGTGTGCGAGAGTCAGGCAATTCCCAAATCATTTTAAAGCGATACTTGAAAGCATAATGTCCGCCGTAGGTTCCTGTCAAGAGCGGTGATCAATGTTCAGCGGATTGAAATGAACCGTTTTGATTGCCGAAGTCTTTGCGAAGTCATTCCCAAAATATCCGTGCAGCCGCCAGAGGATCGATTTTAACGCAAGCCATTAGGGCGATGGATCCGCTTTGAGGTGTCTGTCTACTTTGGTCATGGCGGCCAGGAGGGCCTGGCGCTTTTCAAGAGCGTAGGGATTGTAGCGGTTCATATCTTCAAAAAGCTGCCAGGTGTCGTTACCGGTCACCTCTAATATGTGGAGCAGGCGTTTATAACCTTCGGTGTCGATGTCCAGGGGAACTGCTCCCAACTCTGACAGACTGCGACCGATAAAATGGGTCAGGGCCAGACTGGTGGCAATTTCTTGGTCATGCTGGGTGGGGCTGGTCTCAATGACGACCAATTTTTTGGCTTCAAGCCAGTTTTTGATTTTAGCATAGCGCTCCGGGTTGATGCGTTCCGGGCAGAGGACGATTTTGTGACCGGCAATGGATTTTTTCGCGCTGTCTGGACCAAACATGGGGTGGGTGGCCAGAATCTCAACGGTATCGGGTAGCAGCTCCCGCATCCACTGGACCGGGTATGTTTTGACCGAACACACATCCATGACCAAGGCTTTTGGGTTGAGCAGCGGCGCAATCCGTTTCAACATGGCCTGCATGGCTGAAATGGGCACGCATAAAATGACCATATCCTGGGCGCCGGCATTTTCCAGCGAAACCAGGCGCCCCCCGGCTCCAGCGATATCATCACGTTTTTGCGTGCGGCGGGTATGGACCACCACTTCACAGTCAGGCGACAAATGTTGGACTGTTAACCTGCCGAATCTTCCGTAACCGATCAATCCGATCATAATATGCGTTTAATCCTTTCAAACCCTTTTTCTAAAGCGGCCGCACTGGCCCCGAATGAGATACGGATATGCCCCGGCCCATGAAAGGCCTCGCCGGGAACCACAGCCACACCGGCGTCTTTTAGCAGCCGCATGGCCAAGGTTTCACTGGTTTCATCCTTTTTAATGTGTGCGCGTACATCCGGGAAAAGATAAAATGCCCCTTGGGGACGGACACAGGGGAACAGTGCCTGGGTAAAGGCATACGCCAGATCGCGACGTTGTTGGAGGGCTGCCCGTCGCTGTTCCACGATATCCTGATCCATCTCCAGCGCGCCCAAGGCGCCGTATTGGGCAAATGTGCAGATATTGCCGCTCAAATGGCTTTGAAACTTGGCCAGGGTAGTAATAATATCGGCCGCAGCGGCCACATAACCCAGTCGAAAACCAGTCATGTTGTAGTGTTTGGAAAAACTGCGTACCGTAATGATTCTGTTCGAGGCTTCCGCTACGCTAAAGGCCGGCACATGGTCATGCTCATCGTAGGTAAAAGCATGATACGCTTCGTCGGAAATGAGAAACAGCTTTTGGTTGTCGACCATGCGGGCCACCGTCGCTATGGCATCGGCACAATAGACGGCTCCGGTGGGGTTGTTGGGGCTGTTAATCAAAATAGCACGGGTTCGCGGGGTGATGGCGCGCTGGATCGCGTCAGGATCGATTTGATGGCCGGGTGTGGGTACCAGCACCGGGTTGCCGCCGGCCAGTTTGATCTGTTCGGGAAAACTCACCCAGCAAGGTTGTGGCAGTATCACCTCATCGCCGGGGTCGCACAGGATTTGAAAAATAGAAAAAAGCGCCTGTTTGGCGCCATTGGTTACCAGGATGTTTTCGGCCCCGTAATTCGGAAACGCCTCGGCCAGGCATTGGCGCAGTGCTTCCATGCCGGGTACCGGTCCATAGCGGGTCGCTTGTTCGGCCAGGGCCTGTCGGGTGGCCTGGATCACGGGATCCGGGGTTTGAAATTCCGGCTCACCCACCGCCAGGTTGACAATATCGTTACCTTGCTGCTGCAACCGGCGGGCCAAAGTAAAAACCTGCGTGGTTTTCGATTCCGCCACTGCCTTCACCCGCGTGCTGAATTGGCCTGGCATCATAACATGTGGCCTCCGGCGAAGCGGGCTGCCTGCCGTAAAGCGCTGTCGGCCAGCACCAGTGAAGCCATGGCTTCCACTATGGGTACCGCCCGGGGAACCACACACGGGTCGTGTCGTCCCTCGGCCGCCAAAATGACATCTTGACCTTTAAAGTCTGCAGAAGCCTGCGGCTTGCCGATGGTGGCTACCGGCTTAAAGGCGACCCGGAAATAGATCGGCTCACCATTGGAAATACCGCCTTGGGTGCCGCCGCTACGGTTGGTGACAGTTCCCAGGCGGTCTTTTTTCTGGACGAAAGGATCATTGTGCTCAGAGCCGCGCATCCGGGTACCGCCAAAACCGGAACCGATTTCAAAACCTTTGGTGGCCGGAATGGAGAGCATGGCCCGGGCCAGTTGGGCTTCCAATTTATCAAAAACCGGTTCGCCAAGACCTACGGGGACATTGCGGCAGACGCAGGTTAAAATCCCCCCCAATGAGTCTTTTTCCTTTTTGGCGGCTTTGATGGTGGCCATCATTTTATCTGCAGTGACTGTATCCGGGCAGCGCACCAGGTTCCGATCGACCGCTGTACGTGTCACGGCGGTCATATCAATTTCAGGCATTTCGACTTTGGAGACAGCGCTGACCCAGGCTACGATTTCGACACCATAGGTCTGGTGAAGCATTTTTTCAGCAATGGCACCTGCAGCCACGCGTCCGATGGTTTCACGGGCACTTGCACGGCCCCCCCCGCTGGCGGCCCGGATGCCGTATTTCATCTGATAGGTGAAATCGGCGTGGGAGGGCCGAGGAATTTGGCGCATGGATTGATAATCGCCCGGACGCATGTCTTTGTTGGGTACCAGCAATCCAATTGGGGTGCCCAGGGTCTTGCCGTTTTCCACACCGGACAAAATCGTAACCCGATCCGCTTCCTTTCGATCGGTGGTTAATTTGCTTTGCCCGGGCCGGCGGCGGTCCAATTGGGGCTGGATGTCGGCTTCGGACAACCCAAGGCCGGGCGGGCAGCCGTCCACCACAGCACCCACCCCTTTGCAGTGCGATTCACCAAAAGTGGTGACCCGAAAAATTTTGCCGAATGTGCTGGACATGGGTTTTTCCTCGGTAATCTTTGGCTCCAATGTTGCTGCTCTGGAGCCGGAAAAAGTTTAAAGTTTTAAGTTTAAAGATTAAAGTGGATGTATCCTATCGATTTTAGGTTTAGCTAATTCAATCTTTATTTCCGAATTTCATGCAGGAGCGGACTCTAACCGTGATCCAGAATCCTTTATCATTCTCTGAACCGGCTGAAGGTGGTCACTTATCGCTATTTCCATAATACTTTTAATAGATTGATACCCATCCGCCAACTTTAATCTTAAAACTTTAAGCTTGGGGTTATGCATATAAACCCTCAAACACCTCCCAATAGCGGGGAAACGATTTGGCCACGCAATCGGGATCGATGATTTTAATGCCGGGCACCTTTAGCCCGGCGACAGCGAAACTCATGGCTATGCGGTGATCGTCATAGGTTTGAATTTGTGCGCCATGGGGCCGGCCGCCCACCACCCGAAGTGTGTCCTGTGTCTCTTCTGCCGAAACGCCCATTTTATTCAGCTCCCGGGTTACAGCGGCCAAGCGATCACACTCTTTGGCCCTAAGATGCGCCACATTGTTGATTACGCTGGTCCCCTGGGCAAAAGCGGCCACCACGGCCAGGGTGGGAACCACATCGGGCATGTGGGCCATGTCGACGGTGATGGCTTCGAGCCGGGCACTGCCGGCCACGGCAATGCCATCGGGTGCATATTCCACCCGGCACCCCATTTGTTCCAATACCTTGAGCAAACCCACATCGCCTTGGCGTGACGAGGCGGTAATGCCTTTGACCTTGACGCGCGATCCGGTGATGGCGGCGGCAGCCCAGAAATAACTGGCGTTGGAGGCGTCTGTCTCCACGGTAAAGTCGCCGGCATGATACACCTGCCGTCCGGGCACCTGAAAATGGGTATGGTTATCCGATTCAAGCGATACGCCAAAAGCTGTCATGATATCCACGGTCATGTCAATGTAGGGTTTGGATACCGGCCCCTGGGTGACATCGATAGTTAACCCTTGTGTGAGGCATGGGGCGATCAAGAGCAGCGCCGATAGATATTGGCTGCTGACACTGCAATCGATGGTGGTACGGCCGCCCTCACGGTTGCCGGCTTCAATGATCACCGGCGGGCATCCGTTGCCTGTTCGGGAGCGGGCCGGCACACCGATGGTGTCCAGGCTGTCCAAAAGGGCCTGCATGGGCCGCTCACACATGCGTGGCGTGCCGGTGAGGGTATAGGTCCCTTGGCCCAAAGCCACCAGGGCTCCAAACAGGCGCATGGAGGTGCCGGAATTTTGAAAATCAATGGGTTGAGCCACGGGTTGAAAGCGGCCGTTGTTACCCTGCAGCACGATCCGGTCGCGTCGATCTTCAGCCTTGATGCCCATTTGTTGCAGCGCAGCCAGCGATAGCAGCGTGTCTTGGCTGCGCAAAGGGTTGTAGACGTTACAGCTCCCATTGGCCAAGGCGGCCGCAATTAGGGTGCGGTGGGTATAGCTTTTGGAGCCGGGCACCTGAACGGTGACCTCCGGTTGAACAGGTTTAGTCTTTATTAAGCGCATCTTCATCTCGTATGGCACGGTAGTGTTTTAATGCAACATAGTTTCTATTATCGCGACCGTCGTTTCAAATCAATGGTTTAGGGTTCGCGGAAAAATAAATTTACATTTTAATATGGGAAACGAATTTGAGAAAAAAGCGTTTGTTGACCGTTTAAGCGGAAATTCGCCTGTTCCAGTCGCTGATGCATTGTTGAACTTCTTGCGTGTCGGCCTGTTTCAACTGCTTTAAATAGTGTTTGTTTATCAATTCCAGGGCCTTGGGTCGGTCGTCGCGGTGCAGCACAGAGAGCACCGCCCGCGGCACACCTTTAAAAATGAGGCTGTCAAGGCGGAGCTCAAATTCCGGCAGGCGATGGTTTATGGATTTGACCACCCGATTCATCACCATAATTTGAAAAGGGGCGAACCCATCATCTAATAGGTATTCGATGGTGGGTGATTCCCGATAAAGCAGCTCGAATTCACCGGGCTTGAAATCTCGGTCTGCAGGGGTCCGCAGGGAACCCGAATCGTCCCAATATGCATACTTGCAATTAATACCATCGATTTTCCACTGGTCTCTTTCGGAACCCTTCAATTTTGTACCGGTGACATCGGCCAATGACAAATCCGCCGATGTCAGATCGGCCGATTGCAGGTCAGTGTCCTGCAGGTTGCACCCGCGAAGATTTGCTTTTTTCAGAAGGGCTCCGCTCAGGTTGGCCTTGGGCAAGTGGGCATTGCCCAGATTAACATTTTCTAAATTGGCCTCACTCAGATCTGAGTTATCCAAGCGTGCACTTCGTATGTCGGCGCCCCTTAAATCGGTTATGTGCAAGGATGCAGAGATGATATGGGCCCCACTCATATTGGCCCCTCTTAGATCTGCCGCAACCAGGTCGGCGCCCCTTAAATTGGCGGCACGCAGATCGGATTTGGAAAAAACGGCCCGGCTTAATTCGGCTTCGCGGAAATCGGCTTTGCGCAGGTCGGTTTGACGCAGGTTGACTTGGGCCAGATGGGCCTGAAAAAGGTTTGTGCCGCTTAGATTAGGTTTGATATTAGGGTTTTGTTCACGCCACTGGTTCCAAGCCACCACGCCTTGGGTAAGAATTTCAACATGTTTGAAGTTTGCCATGGTATAGTACCTCCCTAAGATACTATCCAATGGCCCCCAGCCGGCATTTTAGCTATGGCGGTGGCTGCCGCCGCAGGCATTCGCCCCATCGAATGAAGATTTGATTCCGAAAATGCATCTTGTGTTATGCGCTTTCACTGTCATCATAACACGGGCTTTAATATATTGAAAGGAATCAGAGGCCCAATTCATCGCTGATCGATTGCATGGCACCCAAGCTGATCTGTGCAAATTCAGCCAGAGGAATGTCGATCGCTTCGCATTCCCGAATGATATCCCGATTGACGGATGCCGCAAAGGCTCTCTCTTTCATGCGCTTGGTAATGCTTTTCGGCTTGACGCTGGCAAGTTTCTTATCGGGATAGACCAATGTGGTGGCGATGATTAATCCGGTAATGGTTTCACCCGCCGCCAGGGCATGCTGAAAACGGGTGTGTCGTGTTTTTCCGGCTGATTTTTCATTGTGCAATGCGATGGCCTCAACAATTTCAGGATCCACTTCCAGGTTCGAGAGAATCTTGACCGTTTCTTGGCCGTGCACCATCAGATCGGCATGGGTCATCTCGACATCCAGGTCATGCAGCAGTCCTGCCAACGCCCATTTGTCTTCGTCTTCTCCCAAATGGTTGGCCAGCACTCTTAAAACCGCTTCAGAGGCCAGGCAATGTTTGATCATGTTGGGATTTTTGATGTGTTGGTGAAGCAAAGCCAGTGCATCTTCTCTCTTCATGTGGTTATCTCTTTGCCAAAAGGGTTTTTGGGTAACGCAGGTCTTTAGGATATGACTATGGCAAATGCGCTATAGCGTGTCAACAGAATCACATTTTCTCTTATTTTGCCGAGGTTGACAGAAGGGTCTGATTGGTACAGTTATAGGCCAATATAAACTCTGAATATGAGGTGAAGTATGAAAAAAGCAGTTCTTTTTCTGTCCCTGATTGTCTTGCTATCAGGTTGTGCTACCACCAGTATGATAAAATCAACCAACACACCGGCTTTAACCACCTCCCAAGACCAAGCCAAACTCGTCATTATTCGCGAGACCTGGTTCGGGGGCGGCATCGTTTTTTGGAATTATCTGGATGGCAAAATGATTGGCGAAACCATGGGCAATACCTTTTTTGTAACCTCTGTTGAGCCTGGCCCGCACTATGTAGTTGTAGCCACTGAAAACTCCAGTGTCGCCCATATTAATTTTAAGCCGGGAATAACGTATTTCCTCGGTGAAGGGGTTACCATGGGCGTGTGGCGTGCTAGAACCTCTGGTTTTTATCCGATGACCAAGGCAGATGCAATGAAAGCGATTCAATCCTGCAGCTTTTTGGAAATAGACCCCCGAAAAACAATGGATGATATGGATCCCAAATTGTACCGGGAAGCAATCGACGCTTACGAAAATGATGTTAAAGAGAATCCGGATGCATATAAAGATATCTTAAATTATAATGGTGTCAAAATGAATTAGCATAACATTAAAACGTCTATTCCTGGCTGCATAACCCATCCGGAATTATAGTCAAGTAAACCTTATAAAACAGAAGCGGAGCTGCCTGACAGGCAGCTCCGTGATCTTAGAACCGATGGTTTTTATGGGTAGGTCAACACAGATTGCCTTTGCCCCGGGCTATTTAGGTTTGGTGTTCCACTACGGTGTGCGGCATGGGATCAGCTGAAAATTTTGGGAATTGTTGGATGAATTGGTGATCCAGCAACTGGGTGGACAGAACAGCCACCAGGGCCATGTTTTCTCTTTCGCTGGCCAGGCGACCCTCTTGCTGGCGGCATTTTCCAACCAGACGTTGCACTTTGGCCGGATTAAAATAGCCGGCACGTTTGAGGGCTTCATCTGAGAGCATTTCAGGCACGTATTCGGGGGGCTCGGCGCACATGAAACATCGGCTGATGGGTGCCCGGTAGGGCTGTTTGGCACGATCGATGAGTTCGACAGGCACCTGCTCGCGTGCAATTTGTTTGAGAATATATTTTTCAGTCAGACCGTTGAGCCGCCATTGGCCGGCATCCGTGCGGCCAGCTCGACCACCCGGTGATCGAGAAACGGAAAACGCCCTTCGATGGAGTTGGCCATGGCCATGCGGTCTCCTTGGGAGGAGAGCAAATAATTGGATAGAAACAAAGTGCTTTCCAAATATTGGGCTTGGGCCAGAGGGGTCCAGTGCTCATAGCGGGCCGGCAGTTGTTTTTGAATGCGGCCGGTAAAGTCTTCCAGATTGCGGCTAGATAGATTAAGATCGTCGCTGAAAAAGTTTTTCAGGTGGCTGGTGTTTTGCCAGCGCACCAAATGCGAGTAAACCGGTGAATCCACATCCATCAGACCTTTTTTAAAGAATCCGAATAAAAAGGCGTTGGGTTGTCCGGTGTCGCTGTTGAAAATATTATACCCGGCAAAGATCTCATCTGCACCTTCACCGGTGAGCACGACTTTAAAGTCGCTTTGACGCACCAGACCCGACAGCATCATCAAGGGAGCCGGGGCCGTTCGGATCATAGGCACTTCGGTGTGCCAAATGACCCGGGGAAAGAGATTGCCGATGTCTTCATCCGAACATTGAATGGCCCGATGATCGGTTTGAATGGCGGCGATGGCGGTTTGTTGAAACGACGATTCATCATAGCGTTTGTCGGCAAACTGAACCGAAAAGGTGTTGAGACGGTTGTTGAAGTTCCGTTTCACCAAGGTGCTGATGTAGGTGGAGTCGATGCCGCCGCTCAAGTAGGCCCCCACCGGTACATCGGCGCGCAGTCGAATTCGGGCGGCATCCACCAGTAAAGCCTGCATCTCTTCAGCCCACGATACAGGCGTGCGAATTTCGTCCGCTTCGGAAAAATCGAGTTGCCAGTAACGTTCGATTTTCAGCCCGTTTCGATCCAACCGGGCCAAATGACCGGGTGGCAGTTGCTGGATACCATCAAATGCAGTCATGGGATCTACCGGTGTCCAGCAGGTAAATACATCCGCCAGTGTTTGACCATTCAAACGGCGCGGTACGCGTGTGTCGGTCAGCAAAGCTTTGATCTCAGAGGCAAAATGGAGTCGTGTACCCTTTTGGTGATAGAACAGGGGACGGATACCCATGCGGTCACGGCCCAGCAGAAGGGATTGTCTTTGCTGGTCCCAAATGGCGATGGCAAATTGGCCGTTGAGACGCTTGAAAACGTCGGGACCGTGCTCTTCATCTAGATGCGAGATAACTTCGGTATCGCTTTGGGTGTAAAAAGAGTGACCTCGTTTTGAAAGTTCGGTCCGCAATTCGGGGTAATTGAGTATTTCCCCTTTAAAAACAATCCAGACCGTACGGTCTTCGTTGTGAATGGGCTGATAGCCGCCGCTGAGATCGATAATGCTCAGACGCGCATGTCCCAGGCCGACAGCGTCGCTGATGTATAGAGCCGGTGGCGCCCGGTCCGCGATGATGCATTGCCCGCAGCATGGAATGCAGAACCGCTTCTTGATTCTCTTTACGTTTAACATTGGCAATACCCGCAATAGCGCACATAACGGCTCCTGGATTATCCAGTCAGGTTCATGCGTAAATACTATTACCATTATTTCGATAGGCTAAGGATCTGACCACGGTTTTAATGGATGCTACTTTATAATTTGTTTTACCAGACATCAGATAAAAAAAAACGGCCGGATGGGTGGCATGCACCCAAACCGGCCGATGTTTGACTTAGACTTGCCTGCTGTTTAAGCCAGGCAATCTGCGGCTAAATATCGTAGTACATGAAAAACTCATGCGGATGCGGACGCAGCCGGATTTGGTCAACTTCATTTTCCATTTTATATTCGACCCACATGTCAATGGCATCCTGAGTAAACACATCGCCCTTGAGCAAGAAAGCGCTGTCCTCTTTCAGGGCATCCAGGGCTTGGTCCAAAGAGCCCGGAGCAGATGGAATCTTGGCCAGCTCTTCCGCCGGCAGACCATAGATATCTTTGTCCAGCGGATCACCCGGATCGATTTTGTTTTCGATACCGTCGATGGCGGCCATCAACAGTGCGGAAAAGGCCAGGTAGCCGTTGCATGAGGGATCCGGCGTGCGGAACTCCAGACGCTTGGCCTTGGGAGACGCAGAGTACATGGGGATACGCACGGCGGCACTACGGTTACGGCTGGAGTAAGCCAGGTTTACGGGGGCTTCAAATCCCGGCACCAGGCGCTTGTAAGAATTGGTGGTGGGGTTGGTGAAAGCGCATACGGCCCGCGCATGTTTCAAAATACCGCCGATGGCGTACAGGGCGTCCTGGGAAACCCCGGCATATTTGTCGCCGGCGAACAGCGGGTTGCCGTCTTTCCAAATACTGATATGGGTGTGCATGCCGGTGCCGTTGTCTTCAAAGATCGGTTTGGGCATAAAGGTTACCGTGTGGCCATGCTTGTAAGCCACGTTTTTAAGCACATACTTGAACCACATCAGTTGATCCGACATTTGCAGCAGTGGTTTAAAACGCATGTCAATTTCAGCCTGACCGGCGGTGGCCACTTCGTGGTGTTGGGCCTCGATATCAATGCCCAGATTTTCCAGAACCAGGGTCATCTCGGTGCGCAGGTCCTGAAATTTGTCCGTGGGCGGTACCGGAAAGTAACCCTCTTTATGGCGTGGTTTGTAGCCCAGGTTGGGGCACTCTTCACGGCCGGTGTTCCAGGTGGCTTCAACAGAATCAATCTCATAGAAAGCACGGTTGCGGCCGGACTCAAAACGAATATTGTCGAAGATGAAAAATTCGGCTTCCGGCCCGATAAAGGCGGTATCGCCGATGCCGGTGCTTTTCAGATAGGATTCCGCTTTTTGGGCGATGAATCTCGGGTCGCGCGTGTAGGAATCGCGCGTAATGGGGTCCACAATGTTACAGATCAACGCCAAGGTCGGTTCTTGGTAAAAGGGATCCATTTTGGCAGTGGTGGGGTCCGGAATGACCAGCATATCGCTGGCATTGATCGGCTGCCAACCGCGGATACTGGATCCGTCAAAACCGAAGCCGTCTTCGAAACTGGATTCATCCAGTTCGCTGACAGGTACTGAAAAGTGTTGCCAAAGCCCCGGAAAATCCATAAAGCGCAGATCGATCATCTTTGCGCCGTTTTCTTTAGCCATACCCAATACTTCTTGTGGTGTCATAATTACTCCTTCCTCGTCAGGGGTGTTGTGAAAAAACTATCAGACGCATCATTTGCAAGCTGTATGCGCCTTAAAATTTAAATGGCATCTTCCCCGGTTTCGCCGGTGCGGACGCGAATGGCCTCTTCAATGTTGGTGACAAAAATTTTGCCATCACCCAGTTTGCCAGTGGCAGCAGCCGTTTTGATGGTGTCAATGACTTTTTCAAGCCAACTGTCTTCAACCACGATTTCGATTTTTATTTTGGGGATAAAATCAACCACATATTCGGCACCGCGGTAGATCTCTTTGTGTCCCTTTTGGCGACCGTAACCTTTGACTTCCGAGATGGTCATGCCTTGGATGCCGACTTCGTTCAAGGCCTCTTTGACATCGTCCAGTTTGAACGGTTTAATAATGGCCTCAATTTTCTTCATATTGATTCCTCCTGTTATGCTAAATTTGTTTCACATTGAAAATGAATTGGCGCTACATTTCAAATCCGCGCTCGCCGTGGAAGGCGTTATCCAGCCCTTCGATTTCGCTCTCTTTATCAATTCTAAGCCCGCCCGTCAAAAGGTGAGTGATACCAATGACAATCAATGTGGCCACGGCGGAAAAAGCGGCCGTACCGATGATGGACAGCAGCTGAATCCAAACTTGCTTGGGGTTGCCGTAAAAAAGTCCGGCACCGGCTTCGTTGATGGTCGGATCGGCGAACAGGCCGGTGGCCAACGCTCCCCAGATACCGCAAATGCCATGGACCCCGAACGCGTCCAGGGAGTCGTCATAACCCAGTCTGTGTTTAATTTTGGCCACAAATATAAAGCCCAGTATGCCGGCGATCAGGCCGATAATCAGCGAGCCGCCCAGATTGACAAATCCGGCAGCCGGGGTGATGGCCACCAGACCGGCCACAGCACCCGAGGCAATGCCCAATAGCGTGGGCTTGTTGTCGGTGACCCATTCGGCAAACATCCATGCCATGGCGGCGGTGGCGGCCGAGGTGTTGGTGACCAGGAACGCCGATCCTGCCAGGCCATCCGCTGCCAGTTGGCTGCCGGCATTGAATCCAAACCAGCCAAACCACAGCAGCGCGGCACCCAACGCCGTTAACGTGATGCTGGAAGGAAACATGGCTTCTTTGCCCCATCCGATGCGTTTGCCCAGCATCAGGCAGAGCACCAGTCCGGCCACACCGGCATTGATGTGGACCACCGTACCCCCGGCAAAATCCAAGGCGCCGATGCCAGCCATCCAGCCGCCGCCCCAGGCCCAGTGACATACCGGTGCATAGACCAATGTAATCCAAAGCACAATGAAAATGATCCAGGCGGAAAATTTCATGCGGTCCACCACCGATCCCAACACCAAGGCCACGGTGATGCAGGCAAAGGTCATTTGAAAAATGGCAAAAACCGAGGTGGGGATGGTGCCGGACAAGCTGCTCACATTGATACCGGAAAACATAAAATAGTCCAGCCCGCCGACAAGGCCCTTGATATCATGCCCAAAAGCTAGTGTATAGCCCCAGGTCACCCAGACAATGCTGGCCAGACAGTAGGCCGCAAAGGTCATGGCGTAAGTGTTGAGCAAATTCTTGTAGCGTGACATGCCACCGTAAAACAGGGCCAATCCGGCCGGTGTCATCATCATCACCAGTGCCGTGGCCACGATGACCCAGGCCGTATCACCGGCGTTCAATTCATCGGCTGCAAAGGCAGAGGTCAAAGGAAAAAGCACAATGGCGAGTACGAGCAGTATCTTTTTAAATTTCATCTGATTCATCCCTTTCAAATAGTGGTTCATGTGTCGGGTTGCCCTGCGATCCCATTGGCGCCAAGATGGAACCCTGCAGCGCGCTTTTTAAGTTCACATCAATACAGCCTCAACGGTTTTTTGGATGATGGCCTCTTGTTCCGGCCGGTCCGCTTTTTCGCCGTCAAAAATGCGCACATAAACAACGTCGATCACCTTATCCACGCGGGTGGCTATTTTG
>JBNLFN010000021.1:0-21426 GCA_050305555.1 Desulfobacteraceae bacterium
TCCTTTTTCGGTTGTATACTGTTTATTCTTCGAAAAACAATTTATCACAACTTTTTTTTAAATATCATTCAAAACCATTACAGACTCTCACCCTGCCACGTTCAACACATTCTTTACTACATTGCTCAAATATTTCTTATCGATACATTTTTAGGCCCCTGATAGAAGTACTTCCAAAAATTTTACTTTTTCGACAGACTCAACGCTCACCATCACTGGAGAGCAGGGTATGCTGACTTCGAAAAGGGCACGTTAACACCAACCTTTGCGTGGGCTACAGTCGCCCGGCCCTGCGAATCCAGTGCATGGTGTAATTAGCAGCACTGCTTATCTACCCTTTCCATGTGTTTTTCCGGTGCCGCAAGATCCATAAACCCATATCTCCGATAGAGGTCATGGGCATCGGCTGTAGCCAACTGCCAGCGTCTAAGGTTTCTTAATTCCGAAAAATTTATTATATATTCAATAAGTCGTTTCCCCAGACCCTGCCCCCTATGTTCTTCCAAGATGAACACATCCAATAGGTATGCGAATACCGCATGATCAGTTACCACTCTGCCAAAGCCAACAAGCTTATTATCTCGATCGTACATGCCAAAACAAATTGAATTCTCAATGGATTTCTGAACCGTTTTAAGCGTTCTTCCCTTTGCCCAGTACGACCTTTCACTCAGATACCTATGAATGGTTTGGATATCTAACTTTCTCTTATCAGTTGAGATTATAAAGTTGTCGCTCATTTTGCACTTTCTTTCGTGCTGCTAACTAGTTTATTATTTGGCAAGCCTAAATACATTTCAGGAAAGGTAATTTCAAAGGGCTCTTATACTTAATCCAAAAAGTCGCATAGGATCAATAAAATTTAAATTCTTAAAAATTAAGTCCGTTTTTTTCCCGCCATGTGCTCGATAAGGACATCGATTTTGAAAGAGATCTGATCCGCGTTATTTGCGCAAAGGGTAATAAAGATCGCAATACTGTGTTGGCCAAAAGCATCAAAACAGAGATGCTCGACCATATCGAGAAAGTCAGGCAACAGTACGAACTATACAGAGAGAACGATTTGCCCGGTATTTGGCTACCGAACGCGCTGGAACATAAATATCCCAATGCCGGCAAGGAATGGATCTGGCAGTGGGTCTTTCCGGCTGACAAATTATCCAAGGATCCAAGATCGAATATAATACGAAGGCATCATATCTATCCTTTTACCCTTATAAGGCACATTAAGCGAGCCGCAAAAGCAGCACGAATACCCAAGCGCGTTACCGTCCACACCCTGCGGCACTCCTTAGCCACCCATCTGCTTGAGGCCGGCTATGACATACGGACGATCCAGGAACTGCTGGGCCACACAAACCTGCAAACTACGATGATTTATACCCATGTGGCTGCAAAGAATACGATAGGCGTTAAAAGCCCACTTGATCAGCTCAATGACCCCGATGACGATAAGTCTCAAAAATAACAATCTGCATTGTGGCAATAGTCGGATGCCTAAAATATTTTTCAAATGTATAAACTTGTGAGCACTGCTATCTCATATTGATGTCCTACTGATTAACCGCCTTTATTGGTTAGATAGGCCCCGTAAGTTGAAGTTGGGCTCCATCGGTTCTCAATGTGCTTGATAGGGTACATTGCATGTCGGCTTGACGTGCCAATGCACTGTTGATAACTTTCCCACCATTGCCAAACCGCAAACCCGGCCGACGGGGCGTCGCTCAGGCGTTGCCCCGGACAAAGAGCGCGGAGACCCAAACGATGAACGCCAAGCCCTCCTACGAAGCGTTGCGCGTACAAGTTGAATCGTTGCGCCTGCAATCCGAAAAGCTAATGGCGGCGGAGCGGGCGATTCAGCGCCAGAATGAATATCTGACGGCCCTGCATGAAACGGCACTGGCCCTGCTGGACGAGTTGGATCCCCAGGCGTTGCTTCAAACCATTTTAGAACGGGCGGCCGCTTTGGCCGGCACACGGCATGGGTATATTTTTCTATTGGCCGGTGATGGCGGCCACATGGAAATTCAGGTGGGCATGGGATTTTTCAGCGACCAGTTGGGGTTGACGGTGCACAAAGGCGAAGGGCTCAGCGGCCGGGTGTGGCAGACGGGCCGGCCCATGTTGGTGGATGATTACCAAAATTGGTCGGACCGGCTGGAAGTGGCTGCTCTCGACCCGGTACACTCCGTGGTGGGTATTCCATTAAAGATGGATCAACGTGTCCGCGGCGTTATCGGCCTCGGGCAGATGGACCCGGACAAACGCTTTGACCAGGAGAGCATTACCATTCTGGAGCGTTTTGCGGCTTTGGCGTTGTTGTCCCTGGAAAAGGCCCAGCTTTACGTCAAGGTGCATGAGGAGCTGGCCGAACGTAAAAAAGCTGAAGCGCGTATTCGGCAGAGCGAGCAGCGCTACCGTAACTTTCTGGAATCGTCGCCCGACCCGATTGTGGTGTATGATATGCAGGGTGTGGCCACCTATGTCAATCCGGCCTTTGAACAGACTTTTGGTATGACGCGCAACGAAGTGTTGGGCAAACCGATTGATTTTGTCCCGCCTGAGTCCTGGCCGGCTACCCGTACGGCCATCCAATCCATGCTCAGCGGTCAAAAAATCAACTTGTTTGAAACCCAGCGTTTGACCAAGGCAGGTCAAAAACTGGATGTTCAGCTCAGCTCATGTTTGTATATGGATGACCGCGGTCACCCCATTGGCAATATCGTGACTTTGCGCGACATCACGGCGCAAAAGCAGGCTGAGCGTGCACTTCAGGAGTATCAGGATCAATTGGAGGAGGTGGTTCAGGCGCGAACCACCGAACTGGCCACCGAAGTCGATGTGCGCCGGCGCACTGAAAATGCCTTGCGGCGGCGAGAAAAAGAGCTGGAAGCCCAATCGTTGCATTTGGAGGAAGTCAACACCGCCTTACGCGTGCTGCTCAAGCAGCGCGGTGAGGATAAGGTTGAGTTGCAAGAGAGTGTACTGGGCAATATCAAAGATCTGGTCAGTCCCTATATTGATCAGGTGAAAAAGACCGGCCTGAGCACCCGTCAGCAAACCCTTGTGCGCATCATCGAGTCCAATCTGGGCAGCATCGTCTCGCCGTTTATTAATCGTATTTCAAATAAATACGGAAGTTTTACGCCAACCGAGATTCGTGTGGCCAACTTGATTCGCGAAGGCAGAACCAACAAAGAGATTACAGATCTGATGTCCATTTCTAAAAACACCGTGCTTTACCACCGCCATAACATACGGAAAAAACTAAAATTAACCAAAACCGGGGTTAATTTGAGATCGCATTTGTTAACGTTTGATGAGTAGTGGGAAAAAACCGCTATTTTGCCGCTGTTTTATCAACTTGACATTATTGGCTGAACGGCGTTTAACTAATAAACGCCGGGTGGATTGACTGCAATATTATCTCGCCCGGCCGGGCTTCTATCCGTTGATCTAAGTTGGTGTTGACTTTTTGGTATGATATGTGGCGTTTACATGCAAACACTGCAGGCCTTTGCTGACACAATGGCAGAATTGCGAGCCTTTCTGATAATATGAATGCGTTAACCATTTCAAATGTCACCCTCTCCTTTGGCGGCCTCAATGCCTTGTCCGATGTCAGTATGCAGATCGAGCCCGGTTTGATTACCTCGATCATCGGACCCAATGGTGCCGGAAAGACCAGCCTGTTAAATTGCATCTCCGGTTTTTATCACCCCAACCGGGGTGAGATCATGTATGGGGATACCCGGTTGACCCATGCATCCCCCCACAAGGTGACCAAGCTGGGGATTGCCCGCGCATTTCAGAACCTGGAACTGTTCAGCGGCCTCACGGTACTGGATAACTTGCTGCTGGCGCGGCACACCAACCTTGAATACAATTTTTTGCAGGCGATTATTTTTTTCGGCAAGGCGGCCCGCCTGGAGGCTGAGAACCGGGCCTATGCAGAAGACGTTATTGATTTTATGGAGCTTGAACCCTACCGCAAGCGCATTGTGGGCAATCTGAGTTATGGCGTCCAGAAAAGAGTAGAGGTCGCTCGCGCATTGACACTGGCGCCCCAACTGCTGTTATTGGATGAACCCATGGCCGGCATGAATATCGAAGAAAAAGAGGACATCGTGCGCTTTATCATCGACATCAAGCAGGAACGCAACACCACCATTATACTGGTCGAGCATGATCTTGGCGTGGTGATGGACATTTCCGATCGGATCAACGTGCTCGACTTCGGCGAGTTGATCGGCTCAGGTACGCCGGCAAAGGTGGCAGCCGACCCAAAAGTTATTGAAGCCTATATTGGGGAAGATTAATTGGATAAACGCGACGCAGATCAACTATTAAAATTGACCATACCCCAGTTGCTGCGCTGGCGCGTGCGAAGTACAGGCAACAAAGTCGCTCTGCGGGAAAAAGAGTTTGGCCGCTGGCGAAGTTATAGCTGGGACAGTTACTATGCCCATGTCCGCAAAACCGGTTTGGGACTGACGGCCTTGGGTCTCAAGCCGGGTGAGGTGATCGCTTTGATTGGCGACAACATCCCGGAGATGCTGTTTGTCGCCATCGGTGCACAATCTTTTGGTGCCATCTCGTCGGCTATCTATCAAACCACCATGCCGGATGAAATCGCCCAGCTCCTTGAGTACATGGACGTGACAATGGTGTATTGCGACGACCAGGAGCAGGTGGACAAGATTGTTGAAATCAGGGACCGGGTTCCCAAAGTCAAAAAAGTGATCTATGAAGATCCGCGCGGCATGCGCGGCTATCGGTCGGATGATTGGTTTGTTTTTATTGAAGATCTATACCAATTGGGGGATGAAATCCACGCAACCCATCCCGAGCGTTTTGAATCATTGGTCGATCAAGGTAAACCCGACGACACCTGCCACCTTTGCCTGACTTCGGGAACCACCGGTCTGTCCAAGGGAACCATGCTGAACCATAAGAACTTCATCAGTATGGGGCTCCAATTGACCGAGGCCGATCCGCTGGAAGATACCGATGAGTATGTTTCGTTTTTGCCGTTTGCCTGGATTGGTGAGCAAATGAACTCTTTTGGGGTGGCCATGGCCACCGGGATCACCATTAATTTCCCCGAATCGGTGGAAACCGCCATGGAGGATCTCAAAGAGATCGGCCCCCATTTCATGTTTGGTGCGCCACGCATCTATGAAACCATTCGTTCCCAGATTTGGTTGAAAATCGATGAGTCATACTGGCTCAATCGAAAACTCTATGTTTACTTTATCAAGATCGGCGAAGAGGCCGCCGGCTACCGCATGTCCGGGAAACCCATGCCCCTGGGCCTGAAATTCAAAGCCTGGTTGGGCTACCAATTAATGTTCCGTCCTTTGATAAATCAGATCGGTCTGTTGCGTCTGCGACGCGCCTATACCGGCGGCGCAGCCCTGGGTCCGGAGTTGTTCACTTTTTACCAGGCCATCGGGGTGAATTTGAAGCAGATCTATGGCCAGACCGAAATTGTAGGCATCGCTTATATGCATCGCGACGGTGATGTACGGCCCGATACCGTGGGCAAACCGCTGCCCAACACCGAGTGCAAAATTTCCGAAGCCGGCGAAATTCTCTCCCGCTCACCCTCTGTCACCCAAGGGTATTACAAGCTCGCTGAACAAACCCAAGAGTTGCTCGAAGGGGGTTGGCTGCACTCCGGAGACGCCGGATATATCGACGACCATGGCCACCTGGTGGTCATCGACCGTTTGGCAGACGTGATGCACAACGCCAATGGCGATATGTTCAGTCCCATGTTTCTGGAAAACAAGCTCAAATTCAGTCCTTACATCAAAGAGGCGGTGATCTTTGGCGACAAGCGCGATTATGTCGCCGCACTGATCAATATTGATCCGGTGGTCGTGGGAAAATGGGCAGAGGACCGGGGGATCTCCTACACCACGTTCATGGACCTTTCCGCCAAAGCCGAAGTGGCGGAACTGATTTACGATGAGGTCATAGGGGTCAATGGCCGAGCCGAAAAGGCGCATTTTATCATCAGACGCTTTGCGATTTTATACAAACTTCTAGACACTGATGACGGCGAACTGACCAAAACCGGTAAAATACGCCGGAAATTCGTGCGTGAAAAATATGAGGATCTGTACGAGGCCCTTTATGATGAAGCCGTCAAGGAAAAGCAGGTTGAGGCCGCCTTCCAGTACCAGGACGGCCAAACCACAACCGTACAGACAACCCTTCGATTTCATACGGTGGAGGGCGGGCAATGAGTTATTTTTTTCAACTGGTCATCAGCGGGATCGTGGTGGGCTCCATTTATGCCCTCTCGGCGTTGGGTTTTGTATTGATCTACAAGTCTAGCAAGGTGTTGAATCTCGCCCACGGCCAGATTATCGCCATTGGTGCTTTTATGACTTATGCGCTCACCGTATTGGCGGGTGTCCCCATTTATCTCTCGTTTGTTATCAGCATGGTGCTCACGTTTTTCATGGCCATGAGTGTGGAACGCATATTTCTGCGTCGCTTGATCGGCGAGCCTATCATTTCAGTGATCATGGTGACCATCGGACTGATGTCCATTCTCGATGGATTGATTTATTTAACGCCGTTCGGCACTGAAAATTTTTCTTTTCCCGAGTTTCTTCCCAACACCCCCATTATATTCGGCGGGGTTTCCATCTCATGGACCCAATTGGTGGGTGTCATTATCACTTTTATCATGATCGGCACATTTTCGTGGTTCTTTAAAAAATCTACCGTCGGCATCTCCATGCGGGCGGTTTCCGATGACCAACTGGCCTCCATGTCCATTGGCATCTCGGTTCCCAGGGTGTTCGGGCTGGCATGGGCCACTGCGGGTTTGAGTGCCGCGGCGGCCGGCACCATCATCGGAAATATTACCGGCCTGAATTTTGATACGCTGCACGCGTTCGGTATCGTCGTGTTTCCGGTGGTGATTTTGGGCGGCTTGGATTCTATTCTGGGTGCGGTAGTCGCCGGCATCATCATGGGATTGATTCAGCAATTTGCCAGCGGTTATTTAGACGGCAATTGGGGATTGAATGGCACGGCTGAAGTGCTGCCCTATATCATTTTATTGATTATTTTGTTGTTCAAGCCCCATGGGCTCTTCGGCATCCACGAGATAGAGCGGGTGTGATTAATTATTACTGAGTTTTGGACTAGACTATGGCCACAAATCGATGGTTGGCGACCGGAAATTACTTTACTTCTTATAAAGACGAGCAGCGGATATTTGCCAGTCATCTGGACCGGTCGATCTTCTCAGCATTTCTGGTGCTTCTGTTTGTTTGGCCCATGTTCATCCAGCTAAGCAACAAGTACATGCTGGTTATCGACAACATCCTTATTGCGGTGGTCGCCATTATCGGGTTAAATATCGTTACCGGATTTGCCGGATTGATTTCCATCGGCCATGCGGCTTTTGTGGGTATTGGTGCTTATACGGTGGCATCTTTTGCCACCATGATCGGTGACAATCATATCATTCTAACACACGCCTGGCCCATTGTCATCGTCCTTTCCGGTCTGATGGGCGCGGTGTTCGGGGCCATTGTCGGCCTGCCGGCCATGCGTCTCAAACACCTGTACTTGGCCATCGCGACGCTCTCTTTTCAGATGATATTTCAATGGGTGATCAATTTCATGCCCTTTTTTAATCAGGGGCAAACCATATCGGTGGGACGTGTTTTCTGGATTACCGGTAGAGTCGCCCGCGATGCGCATTACCTGTTTTGGTATTACGTCATTCTGGTGGTCATTGTACTGGCCGGGTTTATGGTGCGTAATTTACTGCGGACCCGTTATGGGCGCTGCCTGAGCGCCGTGCGCGATAACGACCGCGCGGCCGATGCCATGGGCATGCACCCCGGGCTGACCAAGGTTTATGCGTTCGGCTTGTCGGGCTTTTTTGCCGGCATGGCGGGGGCCTTACATGCTTATCTATACCGTGGCGTCGGCATTGAATCGTTTACCCTGCATGAGTCCATCAACTATCTGGCCATGGCCATTGTGGGAGGGTTGGGTACGCTGCACGGTTCGTTTTGGGGCCCGGCAGCCATTCGCTTCTTGGATCTTCAAGTGGAGACCCTATCCGAGCATGCCGGCCGACTTCTGCCCGCCAGTATGAATTTATCTACGGCGCTCAAACCGTTGACTTTCGGTCTGGTGATTGTGCTTTTTTTGATGTTTGAACCGCGCGGTATCGCCAATTGGTGGCGCATTGCGCGATCATATACGAAATTGTGGCCATTCCGGTATTGATGTTGCCGATATTGGTTTAGGAGCTATTTATTTCTTTATTCAAATGGTCGCAGACTTTTATTCAAATGGTCGCAGACTGTCATATGAAAAGGGGGAAAAATGAAAAAAAAGAGCTTGTTAATGTTGTGTGTATTGCTGACCGTCGCTGCATTCATCATGGTATCCTGTGGTGAGAAGCAAGAGACCGAAATGGCCAAGGAAAAGAAAGGGACTGAGGCCAAAGTATACAAACTTGGCCTTTCCCTTGCCATTACCGGGCCAACGTCCGATGCGGGCAATCCCTATGCCAAGGGCGTCGAAGACTATTTCCGCTATGTCAACGATTTAAAGCTTCTTGGTGAAGACAAGATCGAGTGCGATATCCGAGACGATCAGTATAAGACGGATGTTACGAAACGCAATTTTGAGGACTTCATTGCGCAAGGCATCACGTTTTATCTGAACTACTCTACTGGAAGCACGCTGGCCCTGAAGAAAGATTTTGAAGAGGAGAAGATGCCCACCATCCCGGCATCTTTTCACGCAGGAAACCTTATCGATTCAAACTATATTTTCTTGCCCATTGCATCATATTCCGCCCAGGCTATCGGTTTGGCCGAATTCGTTGTTAAAAATAACAAGGGCGCCACACCCAAAGTCGCCATGTTTATCCATCCATCGGCATTCGGGCGCGGGCCGGTATCCGATGTGGAAAAAGCTGTGGCAGCCGGCTTAAAAATGGAGATCGTCGAAGTGGTTGAACACGGCAAAGATCTAGACAATACCGCCATGCTGCAGCGCTTGATGAGCAAGGGCGTTCAGTATGTGATTTGTCAGACCGTTCAGTCACCCGTAGCCACCATGCTAAAGGATGCGGAACGCTTGGGCCTCAACGCAAGCACCTTTGGTGAAAAAGGAAAAATTACCTTTTTGGGCTGCCATTACACCGGCGGCAACGACCTGGTTGCGCTTGCCGGTTCTGCAGCAGAAAATTTTCATTGGACCACTTCTTATATCGTTACTTCCGAACCCGGAGTTGGAACCGATGCTCAACTGGCTTTGGCCAAGCGCTATGGGCGTGATGACAAAGCGGCCAATTCCCACAACTACGCCAACGGCGTAATGGTGGCCCAGGTGGCAGCTGAAGTCATTCGCCGCGCCAAGGCCAAGGGAAAGGAAATCAACAAGGCGACATTATACACTGAATTGCTTGAAATGAACGGCATGAACGCTTTCTACCCCGTGACCACTGTGGGACCGGTTACCTATTCAAAAACGGATCATGCGGGTGTTGATACCCTGCAGCTTTATGCGGTTAGCGGTGGTAACTTCAAATCAATGGGAGCACCGTTCATTCCAGAGTATACAAGCAAAATAAAATAGGGCCATTGTCGACGCAACATATAGGCTCTTGGCAATTTTTGCTGCCGTGATTCGAACGGTCAAGGGGGAAACCTCGCCATTCGAGAAGATCGGGCCCCCTTGTGCCGCATAGAGATTGATATTTGCGGTGCAAGGGGTACCCCCAACAAGGTTGAACATCTCATGAAGACGGAAAACCTGCTTGAGGTCAACAACATCGAGGTGGTCTATAATGACATCATCCAGGTGCTGAGGGGCGTCAGTCTGGACGTCAAAAAGGGTAGCATTGTTGCGCTGCTGGGAACCAATGGGGCGGGAAAAACAACCTCGTTGCGGGCGATTAGCGGATTGCTCAAGCCGGAAAATGGCTTTATTCGCGATGGCTATATCAAGTTTATCGGAAATGACATCACCAATGTGTTGGGCACCCAGGTCGTTAAATTAGGCGCTGTCATGGTGCCCGAAGGGCGCCGGGTGTTCAAACACCTGACAGTGGATGAAAATATTCGGGTGGGATCCATCACACGTAAAGATAGATCCAATGCGATCCGCTCCGACCATGACAAAATGTATGACCATTTTCCACGTCTGGCCAAGATTACCAACCGCCTGGCAGGCTATTGCTCCGGCGGTGAACAGCAGATGATTGCCATTGCCCGGGCATTGATGGCATCTCCTTTAATGCTCATGTTGGATGAGCCGTCATTGGGATTGGCGCCTCTGCTGGTTAAAGAAATTTTTGACAATATTCTAACCATCAACAAAGAGATGGCCACCACCATTTTGGTTGTTGAGCAGAACGCCAAAATCGCCCTGCAAATTTCGAATTACGCCTATATTATGGAATCGGGTAAAATTGTATTGGAAGGGCCTTCCGAAGATCTGCGCAGCAATCCGGATGTTAAAGAGTTTTATATGGGCATCACCCAGGGGGGCGGGCGCAAATCCTTCAAGGAAGTCAAATCCTACAAGCGCCGCAAACGATGGATGTGAATGATCAATGCTTGTTGCATCATGTCTGATAAGCTCGTAGGGTCAATGGCGTTTGTTTTTAAAAAACTAGTTTAAAGTTTTACGATTTAAGTTTTAAGTGAAGGTATTCTACCGGATTTTACAATGGGTCGATGTGACCTCAATTTTTTATTGAATGAACCCAGCGGGTCGAGGTTTTAGGGTGTTGGTGGATTGGGTGCAATTTAAAATTGGTTCTATAGGAGAATAATATGAAATACCTGGTGGGATATGATGGGGGGCCGGAGGCTAAGCGAGCGCTTGCTTTGGCCTGTGCCCAGGCGAAAGTATCACAAGCTTTGGTTTATGTGGTGGCCTCTATGGAGGGGGGGCATAAAGAAGACCTCAAAGATATTGAACAGACCGAACAGATGCTTCAATGGGCAAAAGATTTTCTGTTAAAAGAAAAGGTTCAATGTGAGACCATCCAGCTTGCCCGAGGCCTCTCTCCAGGTGAAGATCTGGTCAAATTCGCAGAAGACAACCATGTCGACGGGATCTTTCTGGGCATTGAAAAGAAGTCCCGCACCCGCAAGATTTTGCTGGGCTCAACCGCTCAGTATATCATTTTAAGAGGTCCTTGTCCGGTGACTACCACCAAATAAGTGTGGGTAGCCTGCCTCATGGGCTTTATTTCACCCCATTTCAGATGACGACAGGCGGCAGATGTCGATCATCTCGGTTAGGAGATCTCACCATGGGCCTGCATGATCTTTCCATTTATGACGTGATTTGCCGTAATGCCCTATTGTATCATAAACATCCCGCCTGGCTCGACGCCGATCAAGATGATCCCGTCACATTTGAACAAATCAAGAAAGCCATCGACCAATTGGCATATGCCCTTCAAAAGCAAGGGTGTCAAAAAGGGGATCGCATCGGCGTGCTGGGGAAAAATTGCTTGGCCTATTTTATCTTGTATGGCGCAGCCTCTGCACTGGGCGCTATTGTGCTGCCGGTCAACTGGCGCCTGTCGGCCAATGAAGCCGCATTTGTCCTTGATGACGGAAACCCGCGTTGGATCTTTGCCGATAACCGAGTTCCGGAGTGGACCGCCGAAGTGCGGTCCAAACTATCTTCAAACGTGCCGTTTTTTAATCTTCAACCCCGCCAAGGCCCGTTTGATGAACTTGAGATTGAAACGGATGCGGCCGGCTTCAATCCCGTACAAGTCAGTGGGGATGATGGTTTTGTTATTATTCATACGGCGGCTGTCTCCGGAAATCCCCGCGGCGCTCTATTGAGCCATGGCAATTTACTCTGTGCTGACTTGCATTTGGCGCATTGTCTGGGGTTGACGACCCGGGACGTCCATCTTAATGCCCTGCCGCTGTTTCATGTGGCGGGTCTTTTTATGGTGTTTTGTGCGTTCCATGTGGGCTGTCTGAACATTAATTTGCCAAAGTTTGATGCCGCACGGATTTTGCGGCTCATTGAGGATCACAACGTATCGTTTATGTTTACGTTTGCCCCTATGCTTAAATCCCTGCTGGATGAGCAAGCGCAAACCCATTCCGATATCACGACCCTGCGTGCGGTGATGGGGCTGGATGCGCCAGAGGTTATTGAACGCTATCAGCATGTCTCAAAGGGCACCTTTTATTGCATGTATGGTCAAACCGAAACGTCGATGCTGGCCAGTATGGGGCCCTACAATGACGCCCCCGGATCAGCCGGCACACCGATTCTGCTGGCAGATGTTCAATTGTTGGATGACCATGACCGGCCGGTTGCCGTTGGCGCTGTGGGCGAGATTGCCATGCGCGGTCCCCTGGTGTTTAAAGGGTACTGGGGGTTGGAAGACGATACCCAATACGCTTTTCGTAACGGTTGGCACCACACGGGTGATTTGGGCCGCATGGATGAATCGGGTTTTTTGTGGTACGCCGGTCGAAAAGCCGAAAAGGAACTCATCAAACCGGGGGGTGAAAATGTTTACCCTGCTGAGGTAGAAAAAGCCATTTTAGAGCATCCAGCGGTAGAGCAGGTTGTGGTCTTTGGTGTGCCCGATCCCAAATGGAAGGAGGGCATCATGGCGGTTTGTCGTCTCGCCGAGGGCAAGCATCTTGATCCGCAGGAGCTGATAGACTTCGTAGGGGAGCGCATCGCGCGCTATAAAAAACCCCAGTATGTTGAGTTTGCAGATCAGCTGCCTCAAAAATCCGATGGCACCATCGATCGCGCTGAAGTGAAACAAAAATATGGCGGCCGGCAAATTTAAGCCTTATCCCGCCCTGGTCTTACAGATCTGAGCACAGTTCCCCGCCATATTTTCCTTACCTTATCCACGCTACTCACTGCCGTCGGTTTTGATAGTTCCTTATGAAAGCACATCACTGGGTAATGGAAAAAGGTTTTTGATTTTTCGCCTCACTTCGGATTACTATTGGTAAAGCTTAGGGCTCGCGCAAATTAACTTTACATTTTTATGCGCCGGTGCATCCCGTCTGCCTGTTGGCGTTTTGCCGGGCGGGCGCCGCGACACCTATAAAAGTGAAGTTAATTTGCGCGAGCCCTTAAACGAGCACCTAATATCCATGAAACAGGACAAGGGGGAGGTTATGGTCAGGACCGAAATTTCTCTGTTTCTCAAAAATGCACCAGGAGAACTGGGTAAACTCGCCATGCTATTTTCTGAAGCGGGTATCAATATCGATGCCATTGCCATACAGGACGCTTCCAGCTATGTAAAAGAGCTGTTCAGGGCAAGGGGCAAATCACTCAAGCGCATCGCTTCAGCTGCCAGTTACAACTCCATGAGCAAGGATTCGGCCGATTTCGCCCTGATCCGGCTGTTGCCTGCTGATGGCACCATCAACAAGGCCATTGATCTGCTTTCGCAGCAAGATTATTTGTTCGACATGATGCCGGTGGTGGCCCTGGAATTGGAAAACCGGCCCGGCGAATTGGCAAAGATCGCTAACCAATTGGGGCAAGAGGGCATTAATATTAATTATGTATACGGTTCTGTGGCGCCTTCCGGCGGGAAATGCCTATTTATTTTTTGTCCGGAAGACATGGAACATGCAACCGCTATTTTTAAATTGAAAAAGTCTCAGGATGAGATCTAGAATATGTTAAAAACAATCAAGATCAAACGCATTACTGAGGAGATTGTTTCTCAGGTTCGTGAACACATTGCCAAAGGCGAGCTCAAAGCGGGTGACCGCATGCCGTCGGAAAGGGACATGGCGCAGCAACTCGGGGTGAGTCGGCCTACCCTGCGCGAGGCCTTGCAAGTGCTTGAACATACCGGATTTGTAGAAATTCTTCAGGGCAGCGGTACTTATATCAAAGACATCAGCAAACAAGCCTTAGCCGATCCACTGCAGATCCTCATTCATAGCTCGGACAAACACTATCTGCAGGTATATGAGTTTCGCACCGCAATCGAGATATGGGCAGCGGGCCTTGCCGCAGAACGTATTGATTCTGATGGGCTCGCTCAGCTTGGTGGCATTATCGAAAGAATGAAGGTTCGCCACGCAGAAAAAAAACCGGTTGATGCGCTCGATGCAGAGTTTCACATGACCGTTGCACGCGCTTGTCAAAACGACATTTACTATCATGTGGCCAGAACGATCTTGCACCTGTATGCCCAAGTCACTCGTATTTCCCATGAGGAGTTGTTTCTGTCCGCAGAAGATCAGGCGAATTTATTGAAAGACCATGAAGCGATTTATCTGGCCATTGCATCCCATGATGCTGAAAAGGCTCGGACGTTAATGCAGAATCACCTGAACCGTGTGACCCTGAAAACCACTTCTGATCCGCGGATGCACCCAAATATTTAAACTGATTCCCTTTCGTTTTGGTAACATGCAGGATCCATCCGCGAAAACGCTTTGCCGTCAGCCATCGAATGGATATCGACCCGCCGGCTTGCCCATTTGGCGTTTTGCCGCTGTGCTGAAGATGGGTTGGTGAAAAAAGACGGATCCAGCAATGGGTTTCCCTCTTAGAGTTTGACAATCAGATGCAATGTGATAAATTGGCCAGACCACCTGTCCAATAATGGTTCTTAAAGGAGATCTCATGCCCCATCATGTAATTTCACAGACCGACAAAATATTTTATCTCTATGCGCCGCCCAATATGCCCAATCAACCCACTTTTGTCTTTTTCAATCCCCTTACCGGCGATACCCATAGCTGGGAGGCCGTTGTTGCACCATGCTTGAGGGAACGGGGGTTTGGGACGCTGAGCTTTGATTATCGCGGGCAGACCCAAAGTCCATTTGCCCATGGGTCGCGCCTGACCTCCCAAGGCATCGTTAGCGATGCGGTGGGTTTGCTTGAAAAGATCCAACCCATTGATCCTGTTTTTGTGGGGCTTTCCATTGGCGGGCTCTATGCTGCTCAAGCCTACCTGGCGGGTGCCGCGGCAGAAAAGTTGGTTCTGATCAACACACTGCGCATTGAAGGCCCCCGCTTAAAGTGGATCGGCGATGCCTTGGTTCGAGCTGTGCAGATTGGTGGGCTGCCGCTTTTTCGGGACATGTTTTTGCCGCTTTTGATGGGCGAGGATTGGCTAGCGGCGCATCGTGGGGACTTTTTAACCACCCCGGTGTCCTATGAACCTTTGCCGCCGGATAGCGGTACCTACAAACTGTTGGCTGAAGCAGGGCCCAGTGCCGACTGGGACTTGCCCTATGAAAAATTGAACCTGCCTATACTGGTGGTGACGGGTCTGCAGGACCATGTGTTTTTTGAAAGCGCCGCTGTCGAGCAATTATGCAACCGTATGCCCCAGGCCCGGCGGTTGGACCTGCCGGACGCCGGCCATTTAATACCCGGTGAGGACCCGGATTCCCTTGTCGAGATCCTTTCGGATTTCAAATAAATGATGAGTTTCCAATTCCCAACGGTTTGGGGTGCTGTCAAACCGGTTAACCAATAGCCCCAGGGAGATTTGATGAAAAAAGGACTTTGGCATCGTTATGCGTTTCTGGCTTATCTATCTGTTTTTTTAGGGGTTGTCGGCCATGCTTCCAGTGAATTTGTGGCGGTATTAACTCAGATCAAAGGGCCGGAGTTGTCCGTATGGCGTTTTCTGTTGGGGGGAATGGGGTTGGTTGGGCTGGCCCTGTTGTTTCCGGATAGCCGGAACCTGATCGAACCGTTTCGAAAAACAGGATGGCGCCTGATCTGGCTTTCCGCGCTGGGGGTGACCATTGGATACCTGCTGTTTCATTGGTCTTTGGATTATGCCACCGTCCCCCAAGTGGCCACAATGGTCACGACGATCCCTATCTTTGTGGGGATCGTCAATATGTGGCTGACCCACCAGGCCTTTTCCAAAATAAAATTGGTGACCGGCCTTTGTGCGCTGTTGGGGGTGGCCCTGTTGATCACTGATGGGTATTTGGCCAAATTAACCGGTACGGGACAAAGTTTGATCGGGGTGCTGATGGCGCTGGGCTGTGCTGCCGTCGTAGCCGCCTATACCGTGGCCATTCGACCGATTATACTGAAGTATGGTGCCTTACGCATCACCGCTATTACCATGACCATCGGTGCAATTGGCCTATGGTGGGTGGTGGGGTTGGTGTGGCAAATTTGGGTAAACCCGCTGACCCTATTGGATCGGTCCCCCCGGCAGTTGGGCGCTTTGCTGACGCTGGCCCTGTGGAATACCACGACGGCGCAGTTTTTTTGGATCGGCGGTTTGGCTGCGGTGCCGGACATTACCCGGGGCAGCTACCTGTTTTTTTTCAAACCGGCAATCGCGGCATGCCTGGCCGTTTTTTTCTTAAATCTATCGCTCACTGCCTGGCAGATATTGGCCATTGCGGTGATTTGCTTATCCGTATCGGTTGAGGCTGTTGTTGCCATCAGAAAGCCGGCAATATAAAACGATCTGTAGCTTTGGATCACTGATAACTTCAGCCTGTTATCAACGGCAGCCCGAAATAGGCGTTTCACGGATTATTTATGCCCTCGGTTGATACAGTTGGGGCCCACCAGCAGCATGTTGTTGGGCATCCAGCTTTGAATCGTCTCCATTTTACTGCCGAAAAGCATCTCCTTGATGACACTGTGGCCGTATGCGCCGACGACCAGGAGCGCATCGTAATCGACAGTGTAGAGGCCCGCTTCAAATTTTCCTGACTTTATTTTATGCCAGGTGCGGACATGGCGTTTGACCGGGTCCGCCAACCCAGCGGCTTCTATCTGTGAATCAAAGTAATCATCGCTGCGACCGTCGATGTAGGTAAATATGTCCAGGGGGTAGCCGGACTGAATGCTTAGTGAAATCCCCCAACTTAAAGCTTTGTTGGCATTGTTGGAGCCGCCGTAAAATACGCAGATGCTTTTCCACTTCTTGAAGGCAGGGCTGGTGATCAGTACCGGGAATGATGATGACTTGACGATGCGCCGCACTTTTGGACCGATATACCCCAGGCCGATTTTGGAGGAGAGATCGCTGATGCTCCGCGGACAGCACATGTAGTTAAAGTTTGTGGGGACATCCGGCAATTGCGAAGCAGTATAATTTTTCGGCGTCAGAAAGGTTGGAGATATGTTTTCCTTTTCCGCCAGCCGGGTAGCATTTTCCAAGGCCGTTGCCGGTGACGTCAGGTAGGAGCCGTCAAGATCGATTTGCACGGCGTCGTGGTCAAAATACAACAAAAATTGCTTGGCTTCCGGTATATAAATATGCAGGCTAACCCCCAAAGCGTTGCAGAAATAAAGACTTTGAAGTAGGGTTTCCCTGCCAAACGGGGTGTTTCTGAATACATGCAGCAAGCGTTCTTCCATGGATTGCTCCTTTCAAATTCTGTTTCACTACATGGTCATGTGAAATGTTTGGGCCGTATCACCCGGCACCGGTCTGGACGATGAGTTCCTTGCGATAGTGATCCAATAGGACGGATTTTGAAAGCATGCCCACAAAACGGTTATTTTCGACGACCGGCAGGCTACTGAGACGATTGCGCTCCATAATATTGAGCAAATCGGCCAACTCATCATCCGCTTTGACCGTCGGTATGGCGACCTCCATGACCTGTTCGGTCATTAACACGGTAAGCATGTGCTGATCAAATAGATACGGCCGGATGCGATCGACGAATATCATGCCCAGATAAGCAAAAGTCTTTCGGTCTTCCACCGGGAATAGATCGCGCTGGGAGTGTTTGAAGACATCGATGAAGTCAATTAGCAACATGTCATTGGGTACGGATATGTAGTCGGTTTCAACCAATTCCCGAACGGTAAGATCAGACAAAACGCGTGCATCGGTGCCGGGCAGCATGTATTGCCCCTTTTCAATGAGATCACGCAGGTAGAAAGAGGCCGGCTCGATATAATAGCAGAAGGTTGAAGTCAGCGTGGACACGATGATCAGGGGGAGAATGACTTCATAGCTGCCGGTGATTTCCACGATCAGAAAAATAGCCGTCAGCGGGGCCTGAAGCATACCGCTGATCAATCCAGCCATTCCCAACAGCGCAAAACACCCTTCGCTGGACAAGGCGATCCCCGGCAGCACCCACTCGAAGAACCGATAGTAGACCAATCCCACCAGGCTGCCGACCATCAGGCTTGGGGCGAATATGCCCCCCGATCCCCCCCATCCAAGGGTAAGTGCGGTGGCCAGAATTTTTGCCAAAACAGCAATGGCGACCAAAATCAATCCCGGTGTAAAATTGCTTTGAATCATATCCTGGATCGAAAAATAGCCTTCACCTAAGACAATGGGCAGGTAAATACCGATGATCCCAACGGCGACACCGCCTACGCCGGGGCGCACCCACTGAGGTATGCGACTTTTTGAAGCGATGTTATGCATCGCTTGGAGCAGACGGCCCAGAATTACGGAGACCAGGGTCGCCAGAATCACCACGCCGAAACTGGCGCCAATGTCGATCAAGTTGATGCTAAATTGCTGATGTGTGAAAAGGATCTGATTTCCCTGCAACAGCCGGCTCAATTCAGTGCCGGTAACAGCCGCGATCGCAATGGGAATAATGTTGTGGGTCCGCCACTCACCCAGAACGATTTCCAGAGTAAACACCAAGCCGGCAATCGGCGCGTTGAAAATAGCCCCGATGGCCCCGGCTGCACCGCATCCCACGAGAGTGATGCGCTGACGCTCTTTTAGACCGAAATATTTGGCGATATTGGACCCCAAAGCAGCGCCGCTTATGACCACCGGGGCTTCCGGTCCGGCTGAGCCGCCGCTGCCGATGGTCAGGCAACTGGACACAAGCCGGGAATAACTGGAGCGTAACCGCAGTAAGCCGCCATAGCGTGAAACCGCATAAACCACTTCAGGAACACCATGGCCGGCGCGTTCTTTGAGCAGGGTGTTTAAGAAAAAGGCCGAAAGGACCGCTCCGCCTGCCGGAAGCAGAAAGGCCCACCAATGGTGGTGAAATCCGTGAAGGGTCTCTCCCATAAAGTGCAGTGCCCGGTTCAAAGCAACGGCCGCCAGTCCACTGCATACACCCACAAATCCGGCTAAGGCGATCACCATTAGCCGGTTGTCTGAGCGAAATATGGTCCATTTAAGCCGGATCTCGTTATACAGCTCTAATCGCTTCACCCGTGCATCCTCTGTGTTCTTACCCTTCTGATTCCATTGCCTTGATTTGATTAAAAATGGACGTTTCGTTGGAATAGACCAGCAGGCATTGCCGGAAGGAGGGGTTTCTAAGGTAATAGGAGAGCTTGGAGAGCATCGCCAGGTGATGTTTCGTCGAATTGCTCAACAGCACCATCACTGTGGAGACGGGACGTGCATCGATTGCCTCAAAGTCAACCGCAGCAGAAAGAAAGCAGGTGGTGATTTGGGGAAGTGCCAGGGTGATCCCCGGATTTGAACGTGGATGCGGTAGGGCGATGCCGTTACCGATGCCCGTGGATGCAAGTTGCTCTCTTTCGATCAAGCTTTCCAGAACCTTGCTTTTATCCGATTCAGGAATACCGGGGATGACATCCACAGCAGCTCGCAACACAGCTTCGCAATCATTTCCGCTGATATCACAAAATATGCCGCCGCGCTGCATGGCGGGCAGAATGCCGTCAAAAGCTTTCTCGCCGGTGGGTTGCGCCGTCGGATCTTGACGCTGGTGTTTGATTTCAAGCTTGTGATCTTTGGCCCACCGCTCAAGCATCGCCGGCCGGATGGCGTAGTTGCCGTGATTCCGCTGCATGGGGATCTTTCCCTGGCGGATCCAGCGGTGAACCGTTTCAACAGTTACACTGAGGCGTTTGGCCACTTCTTGTATCGTCAACATAATGCTTGGTTTAAGGCTCCCTTCTTAAAGGAAATCCTAAAATTCTGTTATAGTTTTATAGCAATGTCAACAAAAAATTGCCGTTGTCCGGCTATTGACACGCAATGGTCACCTTGACATACTTTTAGCCAAAACTTAGATTTCCGACCCGTGCCTGGAGAATGCCATTTTGGTTGCTTTCAACGAGTTAAAGATCCACCTTCGCTTTCATGACCGGTTGGGTATCGTTGCTGATGTTGCGGCCGCCTTGGCGGCCAAAGGTGCAAATATCGCTGCCATGGAAGTCGAGCGGCATCACGATTGGGCCGACATTTTTCTCGAGGTGGAGTCGGGTGATCATGGCCTGGACGGCCGGCGTATTCTGGCGGTGATGGAGTCGATCCCCACACTCCATCAGTCCCGATTGATTAAAACCTTGCCCCGCGAAAAACGTGAATACCGATTCCGCGTAGTTTTGGACAACATCAGTGACGGCATCTTGTCCATCGATCGCCATGGCAACCTGACAACCATCAATCGGGTGGCCCAGAAGATATTGGATTGTATGGATCGTAAGGTGCTGGGAAAACCCTTGAGCGCGCTTAATCTCCCCAACAATCAATTGCTGGATTGCCTGGACGCCAAAGCATACACCAATCAAAAGCGCCATTTGGTGACCCGCCAGGGGCGGGTGCGTTATATTGCCACCGGCAAACCGATAACCGAGTCCAGCGGTCGGGTGGCCGGGGCGGTGGAGATCATTAAAGAGATGAAAGAGGTGACGGCGCTGGCCAAGGCCGTTCAGCATCCCTCTGAGGTGACCTTCAGTGATTTCTACGGGCGTAGCCCGGCAGTGGAGGCCGCTGTCTTGTTTGCCCAAAAAATCGCTAAAAATGACTCCATTGTGGCCATTCGCGGCCAAAGCGGGACCGGCAAAGAGCTTATCGCCAGGGCCATCCATTCTGAAAGCGGTCGACAAGGGCCGTTTGTGCCTGTCAATTGTGCGGCTTTGCCGGAATCGCTTCTGGAAAGTGAGCTGTTTGGCTACGTCGGGGGCGCCTTTACCGGTGCACGCAAAGAGGGCAAACCCGGGCTGTTTGAATTGGCCATGGACGGCACCATTTTTCTGGACGAAATTGGTGAGATGCCCCTGGGTCCCCAAGCAAAGATATTAAGAGCAATCCAGGAAAAGTGCGTCCGGCGCATCGGAGGCACTCGGGAGATTCAGGTTAACGCGCGTATTATTACGGCCACCAATCAGGATCTGGAGGCGATGGTCGCCGCAAAGCGCTTTCGACAGGACTTATACTATCGTATTAACGTGTTGCCCATCCAAATTCCACCCCTGCACCAGCGACCCGAAGATATCAAGACGCTGGCCGGCCATTTTCTGGGTCGGGTGAATCATGGATTGGGCAAACCGACCCAAACACTGGGCCCGGACGCCATCGAAAAATTAGAGCGGCACCATTGGCCGGGAAATGTCAGAGAATTAAAAAATGTCATTTCCAGAGCAGCCATTCTCAGCACATCTGATCGGATTGATGCCAGCCATATCGTTTTGAGCCATGAAATGGGGGCTC
>JBNLFN010000022.1:0-37453 GCA_050305555.1 Desulfobacteraceae bacterium
CCTTTCAAGGGTAGCCTAAATTAATCTTAAGCATGGCTTTATCAGCTCATTTTATTTCCAATCGCTCCCTATTTCTATATTTCACCTTGTGAACCTTGAAAAGCGGATCTAAAAATTTATTTTGAGACGCTCAGCCTGGCCGCTTTTTTTAATAGTCAACCTAAAAACAAGGGGCTAGAGCATTTGCTTTATCGTTAAAGGTTGGTTTTCCGCCACATCTATTTACATTGATGTTATAACTTTTGAAACAAAAGCGTATCTTGCTGCAATATCTGTCGTTACAGTTGATATAAACATCACCAATTAAATCCGAGCACTCTGATTTTATTAGTTTGGCATCCATCAGGCAGTTTTCTTTTTCTATCATCGAGTCATAAATGCAGTTTTGTGTTTGGGAATTGTAGTTTTGATTGGACGAAGAGGAGCAACCGGATGTATTGGCTAAAAATAAAATCGATAGAAATATAGTGAGACTGAGATGATTTGGTTTCATCTATCCTCCTTTTAAATCTTAGGTTTGATATGGCATCCTTTTTTCAATAAAATAAATTTTAGTACTGATTGAAGTCTTATTTGTTTTTTCAATCCGACGGATATCCAATGTGGAATTTTGAAACGACTCCGGTTGATGTGTATTATATGAGCAAGAGAAAAATCGAGCATGTTATATTTGCTCGGATCAACATTTTTGATGCGCAGAAATCTTAAGTGACTCACCAACTTTTTTTACCGTCCAGCGTCCTTGAGGATTGGATACTATCCAGCTGTCATGACCTGTTTTTTGGACACTCCACGATGAGCTGTTAACAGGCGGTGGATCAGGACACCGCTTCATAAATTTCCGGTTTTCGCGGCGGACAACAGTTTTATAACCATGTCCATATCCACCTTCACCTCGGCATTTACCAGCATAGGGGTCCCCTTTTGCCCAATCCGTCTCATAATCATCTTGTGTGCACGGTACACGCTCGCTCCGGGTATTCGATTGGTGGGCGCTGTATTGTTTACCTTTCAAGTGTTGGTAGACCGAATAAATCAAATCTGTCCTTGACCATTGCAGACTGGTATGTCCTATGGGCAAAGAAGGTGTCTGCCGATTTCTTCCAAAGGGGCAATCGATTTCTCCCTGTAGGCAGAGAAAACCAGCGGCAAGTGTTCCGACGACGCCCATACCAACGATGACACGCCAAAATTTAATGGCGATTCCAACAAAGATAATGCCTGCGATGATTGAGATGATGATCAGCTCTTCTGACATGATCTTTCCCCTGATATGAAGTTATTAGTTTAGCGCATTGTTCTTCGATCCTACATTAATGCTGTTAAACCATTCACTGGCATAATCGCAGGATAACTTCATTGAATATTGAAGAAAATCTTCAACAACGAAATATTTAGATAACAGATATAGAGCGTTTGAGGCTTTGGTCAGCATCAACGGTATAGCAGAGCCTTGTTTCTATAATACAGTGAATGCGTGTATAATAGATGTGATTTGCGTCACAATTGTATTGAGAATTGCTTAAAAAGTAAAGGGCGTAAAGGTAAAGGGGACAAAGGTAAAGGGGACAGGCACTTATTAAGACATCTCCTTTATAGCTCATTCGTATGGATTTCCTATCGCCATCTCGATACCGTAAATCATCCTCTATCGAATTTAAGCGGTATAAGATCGCATCGCCCCTAAATTAGATCACGAGAAACGATAAATCGGACGCACCTCACCATATGAAGTGCCGGTCGTTTTTATACGGGTCTGTTTTTGTGGTTTTAAAGAAGTTCCGAAAGCCGTTTCAGGGAATAGATCCCGGAAAGGCCTTCAATGGGTTTCGGGATTTTTTTATGTTTGGACACAAACAGGTGTTTGAAGCGCTGGTAGTGGGCAGATACAAACTCTTTTGATCCGATGATGCCCGAATCTGTAAAATAGCGGGTGCGATACCGCAAACGACTGGCTTGGGTTATTTCAAAGTCCTTCTTTTTATGTGTGGCCAACATCCGTGGATCGATCACCTTTATCTTACCCTTTTCCGGTCTATCGATGGAGCCGGCTTCGTACATATATCTGCGATAGCGGCGGATGCGCTGCTTTGAGCTTTTGACATTAAGCTCTTTGAGACCGAAATCGGTGGATAAAAAAGTACCCTTATTGTTGGTTTGCAAGTGATAACCGATAGAGTTCCAGCGGTATTTTTCCGGCTGCTTTACCATGCCGGCCCGCAACGGATTGAGATCGATATAGGCTAAACAGTTCACCAAGGTCTCTCCACGATCCACGATCACACTCTTGAACCGGTCTCCCCAAAAATAGCCCCTTCGGTTGTGGCGGCGGTTATAGTAGCGGGTAAAGTTAACCTTGATATCCCGTATAAATTCGGACAGGTTGGCAAGTTTCAGTCGCAACAGCGGCAACTGGCCGACCGGCAGTTTATAATTTTGCCCATAATATAGTTTTAACCGCTTTGCGATATCATCATCGCTAAAATCAGTGTCCGGGACCATCTTTGCCAAGAGGTGGAAATGGTTGCCCATGAGGCAAAATCCTAATATCTCGGTAAAATAGAGCCTTGAAACCTGTTTGATCAGTTTCAGCAAAAAGTCTTTTTCCGCCGATCCCATAGGATATCCGTCCAGCGCCGTGCGAGACATTACATGATACACGGCCTGCTCATTGGGAATTACCATTCGCGCTGTTCTTGGCATATTACCTCCATATCTGTTGCCCTCTTTTGATTTTAAGTAACTATTTACAGGTTCAATATCGCTTTCTCAATAAAGTACCTGTCCCTTTTTCACCTTTGTCCTTTTTCTTTTCCAATAAGTGGGTGGTCGGGACTATAAAATCAAGACGGCTGCGGGTATTTAAAATAGATAGAATACCCTTGCGCAGCCATTCCGCGCTTCTAAACAAAAACGGCGATTCGAGAAGTGCTGTTGTTTTCTCGAACCGATTATCGATAGTTCAATGCAGAGATGGTTCTTTACACCGAACTAAAACCTCTTGTTGCTTCGCAACACCGGCAACCAGTTGCCGGTGCCACCCGCGTCCACGCCATACCTGGCAAAAGGTGCGTGCAACGGGTTCGATAAATAGGGTGTCCAGGCGCATGGCCACCGCTTATTCTTTATCCTTTGAAGCGAACGATTTTTTGAGTTTTGTTTATGTTGGCATTTACAATAGATCCTATCCTTTCAACATAAACAAAACCTATTTCCCTCTCCCTGCCTCCGTCCTCTGTTCAATGCTCCAAAACAAAACCGCGGTTTGAGATGTAGTGCAATCTTCTCAAACCGCCGTCATTTGATTATGTTGTTGGGCTTCGTTCCGCAACCTAACCCACGTTGCTATAAGGCGTCAATTGCGGCCCAACCTGCTACCTTCCATATTTTAAGCTAATCTCTTTTCCTGTTGTCGGCTCAACTATCAATTCAAGACCATCCCAATTCAATAACTTTACTTGATCCCCTACTGCTGTCATGCCTGTATATGGGCTATCTTCATATACATACTTCCTTTTCTTGACTTGCCAAAGAACGCTACCACTAAAGTCTACACCATATACATTCTCATTAAAAATAACACCGGTCTGCGGCTCAACTCGTGTTATTAAAACATCTGAAAATTCTATTACCTGTACAATCGGCCATGGTAAAGTAATTTGAGAGCTTTTCCCATTAGAATCTACGGTAATCAATACTCTATCTTTGACTTGGTAATTAGTCTTAATCATTGCAATGGCCTCGTGTTCTTAAATGCGCTTTCAGGCAGCCTTTGAAGCAGCTCGTATTGAATTTTTCCTCCAGTTCCCCATCCTTCTTGGGCACCCACTGTTCCAACTCTTATTCGAGTTCCGGCAGGCACATGAACTTCAGATATATGAGTAGGCATTTCAGGTAAGGCAAGTTTATCTTTGATTTGCGCAGGAGATAAACCTTTGATCTCATCTGGTCTAACCATCCATGACCTGGCTTTATTTCCTTCTCCATGTAATCGCAAGAAAACTCTATCTTCTTTTAAGACGATATCCCTTGCACGAGTACCAGCGGCATATGGGGAGCGATTTCCTCGATCAAGGTGAGGTTCATTTGCTTTTTCTGCAGAAAGTGGTCCGGTTTTCTTGGTAGTTGTCGTCTTTGGGCCAACAAATTACGCATCGTACCACCACACCTTCACGGTGGCCGGATCTATCTTCAACAACTCAATTTTTGTGCCATCTTCCGGCAATTCAAAGCCGTCTTCAAATCTTGGATATGTTACATTGTTAACAAACAAATCGTAGGCCTGCTGCTTACATTTTGGGCAAGGGGGTAAAGACTTAAGAAAACGCTCAATATTATCCCGGTAGTAGGCTCGATATCCGGGACCACTGTCCGGCACATTCGATGGTTTTTCTTCATTTAGTACTGAGTCATTTCTCGGATTCACCCACACAATTGTATGGCACACGCCGCATTGAGCACCGACAGAATTGCTATGATGCCAAGTAAAATAAATAATTCCATGCTGCTTTAAACTTTTAATATAGGCGGGTTCAACACCTATCTCTTTAGCCTGTTTTTGTATCAATCCTACCACTATAATACTCCCACAATTTATGCTTACGGTATCGACATATCTAAAATTGGTTTTATTGCTTTCGGGTCATAACGACCTTCAAATAGAACTACTGCATTAGATCCGACTTTACGGCTGCTCGGATAAACAATGCCTGAATAGCCTGCGTCATAGGCTTGATTCGCTATTTGGTTTGTGTATCCGTACACTTTTTTCTGGGCAACCACATCATCAACCCTTGCTGTAAGTTTGCCCGGATCAATATTCATCTGTTTGACAACATCTGGATCAGAAAGATCTAAAATATTATCTACACGAGCTTCACCTACATAAAGTGATTTGCCATGCACATTTTTTCGAACTTCATGAAATGCGGTACCTACATTTTCGCCGAAATAAACATCCCCGCCAGTTGATCTATATGATGGATCTGAGAACCGGTATTGAGCCTTTGGGTTACTACTTAGCGGCGGATGAGAAGGATCATAAATCTTGTGGCCATCAACGTTAACAGTGCTGCCTTTGTCTCCGGCAATTTTTGGTGTCGTCTTTGGGCCACCACCCTTATCTTTATCAGAATACTCTTTCTTGGCCTTATGATCAACATCTGGTTTCTTTTTCGGCGATTTGGGTTCGGGCATACCGTTTTTATGAGCCCTGGGCGTCTTTTTCATGGGTCGGTTTAAAAGGCCGCTTTTCCGTTTTTTCGGCATTCGGTGCCGCGGGCCGATGCGCTTTAAGGTCTTGGTGATTTTTTCCAGGAGTTTGAACAGTTTGACCAGGCGGGGTACTTTGGCCGCGAGGTTGGCGGCGGCACCGGTGCCTGCGGTAAAGATGGCCAGCAGTATGGTCACGATAACGCCGCTGACGGCTCCGGCTCCTATTTTTGTCAGTTCAGCCTTGTGGGTGGCTTTATAATAACGCTGGCCAAAATCATAGAGCAGTTCATAGACTGCCGGCTCATCGTAAAGGATCAGGAGCATGGACTTGTATTGCCGGGCCTGCTCATAGCTTTGTGCTATGGGGTTGACGATTTGGTTGATCTCGTCTTCCAACGGGTGGGTGCTGCCGGTCATGATGGATTGGGCTGTGGCCAAGCCTATCTCTCCCGGGGTCATTGCAATCTTCCACAGGGTTTTTAAATATCCTGCGTAGAAGCTGGGAAAAGCTTTGACCATGCCCCATAAGCTGCCTCCGGTTTCATCCCAAACGCCGATACCGGCTTTTTTGCCGTACAGGGCGGCTGTACCAACATTGCCGGTTTTGGCCAGCTCGGCTTCAATGAGATCATAGTTTTTTTGCTGATTGGCCACCAAGGCATCCAACTCAGTTTTTAGTTCGGCCAGCAGGCTGTCCAGGTTCGGTTCCGGCTCAACCGCGATGGGCTGCACCGGTTCTGCGGTGGAAGCATCCACCTTGATGACCCAGCCCATCCTGGGTTCGATGACCAGCGGATTGCCGGAGCGCGCGATCTGGCGGCAGGCTTCGCGTACTACGCGGTGATTGTTCATCCGGTGCAGGTTGTAGTGGTTCAGGCAGTGGTCGGCTAAAAACCCGCGCAGGCGGCGCAAGGTATTGAAGGGATCGTGGTCGATGCATTGGTCGATCCACTGCCGGGCCTCTTCAGGCCAGTTGAAGATCACCGATTCGACGTCCAGGATATCCGGGTGGCCGCCGGTATTGTCCTGGAGGTAGTATTGGCAGAAGCCGTCGTCGAGCCAGAGGATGTTCTGCAGGAAATATTTGCCGTATCGGTTCATTAGCGTTGCGTCATGGGTTGCACTTCAAGGGATACCTGTTCGATGGCTTCGTCGGAGAGCTCGGGCAGGGGGGCATTGCCCCGCCACACCAGGCAGAAGATGCGCTCGTCCGGTTCGATGAACACGGTATCCAGGTTCATGGTGACGGTTTCGGTTTCGGGTGGTTCGACGCGCCGGACCCGGCAATGGGGCCGGACCCCGGGCAGGCTGAACTGGAGGCGGCCCTCGGGGGTCAGGTGGGTCAGCTCAACGGGTTCGTCTCCTTGCAAAAAGCCTTTGGCCTGCAGGTCGGGATGGGCGCCGTTGTAGAAACGAAAATCAAAGTCTGCGGGCGGGTGGGGGCTGCGTTCGAGGCGCCAGGTATTGTCGTAGGTGCCGGCATAGGCGGCCCGGGGTTGCCAGGCGCGGTGGTAGAAACCAAAGCCCACCGGTTTAGGGTGGTCGGCCGGGTTCCGGATCAGGTCTTTGGGGTCTTCGATGAGGGGCAGGGGGCGTCCGGCCAGCTTGGCTTTGGTTTTTGGCGAGTAGAAGCCTTTGCCGTCCATGTTTTGGTTGCAATACTCGCCGGTGGTTTCATCCATGCCCCCGAAGGCTTCGTTGTAGCGGATGGGACGGATCACAAAGGGCTTGGCGGCGGTGGTGACGTAGCGGCGGCTGAGCACCCCGGCGTGGTTCCACAGGCGGCGACCGAACACCTTGAGCTGTTTTTGGACCGGGCCCACTTTGAGGCCCACATCAAGGGACCGGGTAGGGGTTTTATCCGGGGCGTAGGCTTTGCCGGAGAGAACCACATCGGTACGGGGCTTGTAGGGCACCATATCGTTTTCATAGCGGATGCCGCCGCCTTCCTGTTCGTTGTAGAACTGATCGCCGTAGACGATGGGGACCTGCTTGGGGGCCAGGTCGGATTTGTCATTTGCAAAGACAAAGGTGCCTTTGGCAATGACCGCCAGCACGGGGCGCTCCTTGGGACCCATCATGGGCAGGGTGGTGACGTCAAAGGGTGTGGGATTGTCTAATTTCATCTATACAAAATTTCCTGGGGTTGGGATAACCATGCCCACCAGGCTCGGGGCCGGGGCTTCTTCGGGTTCGATTTCCTCGGGTTCGGTTTCGGCCAGAATTTCTTTTTCGCTTTCATTAGTGTTTTCATCCGTAGGTTCGGCGGCCTTTGTTTCTTCAGGGGGCGCTTTTTCGGCGGCCGCGGCGGTGTCCGACGGGGGTGCCGCGGCCGGCGGCGGGGCGGCGGCCACCACGGTGACGCCGGTGACCAGGGTGTTGGTTTTAAAGGCCTGAAAGTGGATGGAAAAAGCGTTGGCCAAAGAGGCAAACAAGGTGGGGGCGTGCAGGGCGCCCGGATCGTTCAGGTTGCGCTGCATGACACCCGCCAGGTTGTGCTGGGCCAGGCCGGGTTCGGGCTCGGAGGCCAGGGTCATCAGCGGAGCCGGGGTGTTGGGCGTGGGGGCGCCGGTAAAGCCGGGGTAGTTGAGCACGCCGGCCAGGCCCTGTTGCCAGGCGTTCCAGTTGTCGCTGACAGCGGCGGCGATGGCCCGGGAGTATTTGCGGTCGCTGTCGCTCTTTTGGGGGGCTTCGGCCATGATCATGGGATAGAGGGCCGGGCCGGTCACGCCGCCGGGCAGTAGGGTGCCTACCGGGCCGACGACGTTGACCGACACCACCGAGGCGATCTTCATCCATTTGTCGATGGCGTTGGCAATGGCGGCGCTGATGCCGTCGATGTATTTTTCGTACTCGCTGGAGAGGGTACGGGCTGCGCCGGTGTGGTACCGGTTGCGGGTGGGTTCGTGGTAGAGGGTGGTGGACGGATTGGCCGGGGTGGCCTGTTCGGGGGGGCTGAAGGCCCCCGGATAGAGCGAGCCCATGGATTGCCACTTCATGGGCAGTTCGATGCCCTGGGCTGAAAAGTGGCGTTTGGCCGTGGAGGCAAGGGCCTCGGCGCTGGGTGCCGGCATGCTGCTGGTTCCTATCCGTTCAAGACAATTTTAGCGCCGCTGATCTTGACGATGCCGCTGGCGCTGATGGTGATGTTGCCGTTGACTTTCAAGGTGTAGTTTCCGGACACCTTCTGGTCAAAATTGGCTGAATTGGTGTGAGTTTCGTTGGACTTGACCGTCACGTCCCGGCTGCCGCTTTCAATGGCAACGGCCTCGTTGCCCGAGGCAACGGTGATGCTGCGGTTATTTTTAACTTTGATCACCTGGTTGTTTTTCACCTCGGTTTCCATGTCGTTTTCCACCACCTCATTCTGATCCTTGGCGGCGTGGGTGAAAATCTCCTCTTTGCCCTTGAGATCTTCAAAGCGTATTTCGTTAAAACTGCCGCCGCCGTTTTTGGTGGAGTTGGACATGATGGTGCTTTTGGTTTTTTCAGCGGGCAGGTCGTAGGGTGGCATATTCTGCCCGTGGTAGACGCGACCCGTGATGATGGGCCGATCCGGATCACCGTCTAAAAAATTGATGATGACTTCCTGGCCCACCCGCGGAATATGCATGGCGCCCCACTTGCCGCCGGCCCAGTTTTGCGAGACCCGGATCCAGCATGACATATTGCCGTCTTTATTTTTGTCGGTACGTCGGTCCCAGAAGAACTTGACTTTGACGCGTCCGTGCTTGTCGGTGTGGATCTCTTCGGCTGTGGGCCCGGTGACGATGGCTGTCTGGCTGCTCACAATCAAGGGCTTGTTGGTTTTGCGCCGAGAGCGGAAGGGAATTTGGTGGGGGATACAGAAAAATATGTTGTAGTAAATATCACCGCTGCCGGCGCCGGTGGTAAAGTCCTGGCGGGCTTCGTGGCGCACCTTGGTAAAGACATAGGGTTTGGAATTGAGCGCTTTGAGGGGATGTTTGTCCAGGGTGAACTTGTACCCGGCCACAAAGCCGCGGCAGTTGCTGCGCCCCTGCAAGGTGTGAATGCGCACGTCATTGGCCTCCATGCGGATCTTGGCCAGATGCTGGCCTCTGCCGGCGCTTTTTTCATATCCGCCCGGGTATTCGTACTGCTCGCCTTGTCCTGTTGGAGAATTGTGCTGGGTGTCTTTGGTGACCGTCATATCGGCGTCCGGAATGGTAAAGTTATAATCCCGGGCCGCGTATTTGCCGACGGTGAGTTTTTTGTGTTGCTGAAGGGCTGTGATGGCCTCCTCTTTCAAATTGGCCCCTATTGTTTTTTGAAAACGGACGGTCTCTTTTTTGCCGGCAATATAAGGTTTATGTTTGTTGGCCGCATCGGCAAAGACAAGGGTGTGCTTGCCGTTTTCATGCTCGAAGAAGTAAAATATGCCTTCATTTTCGCATATGCGGGACATAAAGGCAAAATCCGACTCATTGTACTGTACGCAATACTTTTGGGGGCTGTACCTTCCCGTTAGCTCCAAACGATGATCGATCTTGACTTTCACCCCTTTGGCACCCAGGGACGCCTGGCCAAGCACCGCTTTAATGATATCGGGGACGGATTTGTCCTGAAAAATCCGACAGTCTTGGCATTCGGTCAACATCCATAGCGCCGGCTGCATGACGGCGCTGTATTTGCTGTACCCCTCCTTTTCAGAGATCTGCGCCGGTGAAAACGAGACAATGACACCGTTAAAGAATCGCTCGGTCTTGTCAGACGATCGAATGGCGATGGTGACGTTTTTGCCGGCCAACTCATCAAAGGTGATATCACTGCGTTCGGAGGCCAACTCCAACTTATAACTGAACAACTCCGATATCTCCTCGATGCCGGCAAAAGACAAAACGATAAACGTGTTGTCTCCCAAGGGGGTGGAAATGCGAATCAGACGGTTGTTTTGCGATATGGCCATACTGCCCTCTCTGTCAAATCAAGTATTTTGATTTAATCTCATTTTTTACACCTTGTTAAAAACAGCGAACACGTTGCTTACCAACAATAACAAGCTCACCCACATAAAAATGGACCACCGCCGGCGTGGGGTACGAAACCGTTTTCCGATCTGAAACAGCAAAACGAAAAGCATTGGAAAGAGCAAAACGCCGATCACCGATCCAACCATTTGCGCGATCTGCACGGGGTGAATTTTTGCACCCCATAATGCCACGGTGATGACAAACCAGTTTTGAACGGCAAACGCGATTATCGGGATGGTAATCGCACTGATTTTGACCCCCATGCTTGCCTTGGGTTGGCGATCTTCTGCTATTAATAAATTCCCAGGCGCCGCCGGTGTGCGGGCTTGAATGGAAAACTCAGAATCCATTTTATACCTTCCTTTTAATTGCATACAAGAACGACATGCAATCACACTTCGACGCCCATACATGCGGTGCCGGCGCTACGGTGAAACTTCTTCTTTAACGGCATTCATCTGTTCGGCCTGGGACTCGGTCGCCGGCCGGTTAAAGTCAAATTCAAATCCTTGGGGGCCTGTTGTGACGTGGATGGCGTCGATCTTATCCTCGGCGGCCATCTTCTCCAGGATACGCCGGGACAGTTCCGGCAGCATGGCATCGGTCAGGATGTGGTCGACATTGCGTGCCCCGGAATCGACTTCCGTACAGCGGGCCGCAATGGCGTCCACTACCTTGTCCGCATAGGTTAAATCGATTTTTCGGCTCAGGTGCATGCGCGCTTTGATGCGGTCGAGCTTCAAGCGTATAATCAGCCGCATGACTTCGTCATGGATGGGATAGTAGGGCACCACTTGCAAGCGACCCAAAAAAGCGGGTTTGAAGTGTTGTTGCAGCACCGGGGTCAGCATGGCCTTCAGGTTCTCCATGTCCGGTGCTTTGGATGGATTGTCGTAGCAGTGCTTCATAATCAGATCCGTTCCGATGTTGGAGGTCAGAATGATCAATGTGTTTTTAAAATCAATGCGCCGCCCTTCGCCATCTTCAAGCATGCCTTTATCAAAGACTTGATAAAAGAGTTCGGTCACATCCGGATGTGCTTTTTCGATTTCATCCAGCAGCACCACGCTATAAGGTTTACGACGCACCGCCTCGGTCAGCACGCCGCCTTCGCCGTAGCCCACGTATCCCGGAGGAGAGCCCTTGAGGCCGGAAACCGTATGGGCCTCCTGGTACTCGGACATGTTGATGGTCACCATGTTCTGTTCACCACCGTATAAAAGCTCAGACAGGGCCAGGGCGGTCTCGGTTTTGCCCACCCCGCTGGGGCCCACCAGCATGAAGACGCCGGTGGGTTTGGACGGGTCATCGATACCGGCATGGGCCGTGCGCACCACGCGCGCGATGGCACCCAAGGCCTGATCCTGGCCGATAATGCGTTTTTGCAAAGATTTTTCAAGACGGAGCACGGCAGGAATTTCATCGGTTAGCATTCTTCCGGTGGGAATACCGGTCCAGCCCGAGATCACATCGCAGATGGTCTGACTGTCGACCTCCACCTTTAACAGGGGGTCATTTTGTTGGATCTGATCAAGTTCCGCTTCAAGGGTCAACAACTGCATTCGCTCCTCGCTATACGTATCCGGAGACGTTTCCAGGTCGCATTGACGGATGCTTTGGCGCAATGCTTTGATCTGTTCCACCAACTCTGTCTCTTGTTGCCAGCGTTGCTGCAATACGATCAAGCGCTGCTGGGCCTGTGATTGATCTAAATGGAGGGCGTCAATTCGCTCGGTGTGGTTGCGGCCAATGCGCTGTTCATCGCTCAAACGCGCCAATTCGCGTTGGTTTTTCTCGATCTCCCGTTGGCATGCCTCCACCGATGGCGCCACCGAGTTAAACCCCATAGCCACTCTGGCGCAAGCTGTATCGATAACGCTGACCGATTTGTCGGGAAGTTTGCGCCCGGAAATGTATCGCATGGACAAGCGCACCGAATCGATCAGGGCTTCGTCGGTAAGGGTCACCCCATGGTGGGCTTCAAACAAGGGTGCGATGGCGCGCATCATCAACAGGGCCTTTTCTTCATCCGGCTCTTCGATCTTGATGACCTGAAAGCGGCGCGACAGGGCGGCATCTTTTTCAAAGTATTTTTTATATTCCGCCCAGGTGGTCGCCGCAATGGTCCTCAGCTCACCTTTGGCCAAGGCGGGTTTGAGCAGATTCGCGGCATCGCCGGCGCCTTGAGCCCCACCTGCGCCGATCATGGTATGCGCCTCGTCGATAAATAGAATGATGGGCACCGGTGAAGATTTGACTTCTTTGATGACTGATTTCAGGCGGTTTTCAAACTCTCCTTTAATGCCCGCCCCGGCTTGCAACAATCCCAGATCCAAGGTGCGCACCTCTACGTCCTTCAGCGGCCCGGGCACGTCACCCTGGACGACCCGCAAGGCAAAACCTTCCACCACAACGGTTTTGCCCACGCCGGCCTCACCGGTCAGGATGGGATTGTTTTGGCGGCGACGTATGAGAATGTCCGCCATTTGGCGGATCTCCTCATCGCGGGCAATCACCGGATCAATTTGACCGGCCCGGGCACGTTCCGTCAAATTGAGGGTGTACAGGTCTAATGCGCCGGTGCTCTTGGCCGGATGGGCATGGCCGGCATCCGTCGTTGATTTGGACGTTGGGGTCCCTGCATATCTTTGCTCGGTTGAATTGGCGGTTATATCAGCGAAGTTCTCCATCAGGATTTCCACGGATATATCAGTCAATGATCCGGCACTGGTCAGAAATGGCCCGCGGTAGTATGGCTTGGACAAAAGGATGAGCAGCAGATGACCGGATGTAACGCATTGGCTTTCAAATTGAATGGATGCCATCAACCAGGCTTTGGAGAGCAGTTTCGGCACTCGCGGAGACAATGCCGGTGTGCGGCTGTTGCCGGTTTTAAACCGGGATATGGTATCGGTGAGCTGGCTCAGTACATTGGCTTTATCAATTTCAAAATAGGACAAAATACGCGCCAAGTCGTTGGTGTCGTCCTCGATCAGCTTGAGCATCAGATGTTCGATGTCAACTTCGTAGTGGGTATTGGATTGGCACAATCCGGCAGCCCCCTCCAGTGCTTTGCGACAAACGGGATTGAGTTTTTCAACCATGTTTTTCAGGGAAAGTGAATGCATGCTGAAACCTTTTAATTTCTATTCAATGGGTTGTTGAATCTTTGATGACTATATTTTTCGAGTATGCTTGGCCCGGCCATTTGAGCAATACGGTTCTGCCGAGTACCGGACCGCTTTTTTTATCACCGCCAAGCCGCAGACTGGGTATTTCCGGTCCGATGAGAATCAAATGGATCTCAAATTCGTATTCCAGCCCGACGATGAATGTAATGAGCTTCTTAACCAAAGCCAGATTCCGGCTTCGGGGTTGGAAAGACAGGTACTTTTTCCAGGGCATGGGGCCCAGTTTCACTATAAAAAATGAGGTCACATCACAAATGCGGCTGCCGCACAAGGCGTCCGCCTGCAGCGTGCTGTTGGCGCGCCCCAGGCAAGTTCTGTCCTGTTCATGAATGGGAATCATACGCTCGACAAATTGCTTCACCCGCACCGGTATGCCGGTGGCATTGGCGATGATGGATTCAACAGCTGCCACTGTGGGTACCGTTCGTGAGGCCAGACCCGTAAAAAAGATCAATCGCTTTCTGGCCACTTGCTCAAACTCCGGATCGGCTTTTAGTTCCGGGGTGCCGATACCGTTTAGATCAGCCAGGGTTTGGGTGATGGGATCCTTGCCGGTTCCGTCATAACTTTCAACCAAACGGTATTTCTTCCACGCCAAATAAAACAACGATAATAGCCGATGATGAAAAAGGTCCAGAAAGTCGGTAAAGGCATAGTCTTTTTTATGGTTCAATGCCTGGGCATGGGCATTGTACCAATCCGGCAATACACCTTTGGGCCCGATCAGACCCATAAAGTTAATTGTCACTACCGGTGTGGGGTGGGCCGTCCCATTTTGAATGGACAATATATCACTGGCCGGGAAGGAGAAACCGGGTGCCACGCGAAATTGCACTGGATCGTATTTGGGCGACAGCTTTTTGCCGAGCTGCCTTCCCTGGCTATAGCCCTCTAAAAGATGTACGGCCTTAAAGAAATTAAAACCGCATATCTCTTCAAACAGAGCCTGCCTTACAGTAGTATACGTTCTCCGTTTCGGGGCGGCCATGATTTAATCACCTGCTGGCGCTGGATGCTTTTCGCTACCAGCCTTGTAAAAGAGTTAAGGGATACATATTGTGCCAAAAAACGCTCTAGTACCGAGGCAAACAGATAAGCACTGGAGCCCACGAATTTATTTTCATTCAATACGAGCTCAACCTCGACACCCCTGCAAAACGATCGCCCGATGCGCATGGCCACGCGGCGGTGTTGCACCGCTTCAACTCCTTCTATCTGCTGGCGCGTCACTGGAGAATCATGGATATCATACAGCTTGAGCAGCTCTTTGAGCCCTTGCCCATTTTGAGAAACCAGCGAGAGGTAATTGAGCGACAAATGCGATATCAAACGCCATTGCTGCCGACTTCCCGGTTCGGGACGACGGGCCAAAGTCGGCTTCATCAAACAGGCGATGCCTTCCAACGGACTTTCATCTTCTATGAAAAAGTCCCACGCAAATCCTGCCGGCACCAATCTAGAAGGCAGGTCCCGGTGGGTACACAAGGTATGAACGGTTAACGTGCTGCATTGTGGCTCAGTCGCCGTCATGCCGGCATCGGTAAAGGACAACAAAACATCCATCCCATCGTCGCCTTTGCGCGGTGATTTGCGCCGGCGAATGTGCCAGTATGGGTCGTGGTCCTGCTTGTCCTTAAAATGAGACAGCGCGTAAAATGGCTGGTAGGGGATGGTATCATCTCCATTTTCCGTAATGCCCGTCACCTTTTCAATACTGAACACCTCGGTGGTGCTCTTGTTATGGATGTCGTGATAAATTGGATAATCCGTCTTTTTGTGTTCAACCCTTATGGGCAATGCGATTTGCTTGAACAGATTGACCGCCGGGGAAGCATACAAGCAGAAGGTATCCTGATGGATCAACATGCGTTCCGTATCTTTATGGTTAAAATAAATATTGATCTCAATTACTTCACCATCAAGTCGCTGCAATTGTTTTAACCCGCTAAGCTCGAAGTATAAAAACTTTTCGGGAAACGCAAAATACTCATAGAGCATGCGGTAACCTTCAAAAGATTGTTCGGGCCACGGCAAAATGGCATCTTCCCTTGAAAATCCCATGGGTTGGATGTGATCCGCTGAAAGGGTCAGTGAACCGTGCTTGCGTCGGATCGCATTTGTTTCTGTAAAAGAGACGATTTCCACCTGCACTGTGTGGTTCATCAACAACTCATAGAGTTTGAATGCGTGTTGGGGCTGACCGTTTATAAAAAAGCGTAACGTGTCAGGCCACTCGATTTGCCCAAGTTTGATCTTGGGTGCTGTATTCAGTTCAATTTTAATGCCGTTGAGGGCGCCCGTACTTGGATCGCGGGGGAAAGCAATTTCTGCATGGGAGACTTCGATGGGCAGGAGCCTGACATCCTGGGTCGTTCTAAAAATCAGTTTGGTCCCCTTAACGGGTGGCGAGTAAAGCGATGTGCCCTTTCTGATCCAATGCCCAGAGGGGGGAACATTTAGCAGGTGCGGCATGAACTTGACGGTGGTCATGGACGGCAGCGGGCGCGTGTAATGTGGATAAATGATCTGTAACAGCGATTCAGTGAGTTCCGGAAAACTATCGTCAATTTTTTTTTGAATGCGTCCGGTTAAAAACGAGAAGGCCTCGAGCAAGCGTTCCGTGTGTGGATCTTCGCACCGATCTGCCTCAAGCAAGAGTCGGTTGGCGATTTTAGGGTACTTTTCGGCAAATGCGGCACCGGACTCACGGATGAAAGTCAATTCGCGTTCGTAGTAATGGAGCAATGGGTCTTGCATGGAATTTATCCCGTTTATGGCACAAATGTTGAAAGATATTTAATCCATAACTATTAATTGGTGGGTCTAATCCTGTACTCCCCTCGATTGACTGAAAACCAGGTGTCAAAATAGATGGGTTCATGGACCGGATCGGCATACAGGGTGGCACGCACGGCAAAGCACAAGTTTTGCTCATTGCCTTCCTGGTCGTTAAACTCAACCGATACCCGCCTTAAGCGCGGCTCAAATTTACTGATCGTCGTTTCAATGCTGAATTTAAGTGCCTGGCGCACATCCGGATTTTTAGGATTTTTGGCAACAAAGTCTTCAAGACCGTAAACATACATTGATTCATTTAAGTACGGATAACCGGTTGACGGTTCGCTGATGATCCGGCGGGTGTTGAGAAGGTTCTCCACATCCCTGAGCACCGATTTGCGCACAACTTGAATGTCGGAGCCGCGACCGCCGAGAACGCCCAGATCGGAGCTGCTGTCAAACCGATCCAATACCGAAAGCTGGATGTATTGTTTCTGTCCCGCCATTTTATCAACCTTTCTTTTCGGACAGCGGTAAATACCGCTGTCCGAAAAGTGTGCACCCAAATTCAACTGCAAGTGATTACGCCTTGCAGTTCTTCTCCAAATCCCATCCGGCTGCCACATTACCGGCCGCACCACCACCCTGACGTTTCTGCTGGACGTAACTCCACTCAATTTTTCCGAAATCAACATTAATGTTTTCAACAGGGAATTCGCCGCCATTGCCACTGGTGGAAACGCCACTGATCAGACAATTGGTGAGCTTATACTCCATAAATTTAACCTTATCCGTTCCGCTGCGACACAATTCAACCAAAATTGTATTGACATGGGTGCCGTCGGCACACGCTAAAGCCAGCTTGGGAGAGGCTTTGTCGATTTGCTTTGAAAAGGTAAAGTCATGGAAATCAGCCCGCTCAGCACTGGCGCCGCCGGCGCTGCTGGCCGTTGAAGATACCGTTTGGGTCAAACCGGTGTTGTACGATGTCATTTCAATCCAACCTGCATGTTTGTCATCGGTACTTTCACCTTCAATGCCGTCAATTTTGATAAATGCATCAAATGCCATGTCCACTTCCTCCTTAAATTTAGATAGTTTGTTGCCTGAAATGATCGTCGACTGCACACTTGAAAACATGCGTTGTTTCCGAGAGCGGGGTCAACCTAAACCCCGTTATGGCAGAGACAATCAGCACTCTTCAGCAGCCAGCGATCCCTTATAAATCACCTTCACAGAAGGTGAATTAGATGATCTGAACTCACAACTTGTCACACTAATTTTCTAAGACTAGCTCAGGTCTATCATCACATGCGTTAGAATTGTTGCCGGTGTCAGACTCCGGCGCAACGCTTGGTTTGGTATCTATATTGTACTACCGGATGAACCGGTAAGCCGCATGCGGTTTTTGCATTCGTATACCCCTGCCAATGCGCACCATTCCCACTTTCAGGTAGAGGTGTGCCGGTGCGCACTGGCGGGTAAAATAGATATTACTTTTTTGGCCACGGCATCTAAGCATTGGCCGGCGGCGGAAGCTCGGCGACCAGCCGCAATGATACGGTTAGCTCATCGAGCTGATAGTGCGGCCTTAAAAAGGCCACCGCTTTGTAGGCCCCCGTTTTGCCAGGTATCTCTGCCACCTCAATACGTGCTTCACGCAGCGGATAACGTGCTTTTATCTCCTGGCCGGCGTTGTCATCCAGCACGACATAATTGCTGATCCAATTGTTTAAAAACTTTTCCGCCTGTTCACAGGACATAAAACTGCCGATCTTGTCCCGCATCATCGATTTTAAATAATGCGCAAATCGGCAAACCGCCATGATGTATTGCAATTGTGATGATAAGCGGGCATTGGCATTGGCCAAATCCGAATCATATTGCTTGGCTTTATTGGCGCTCTGGGTACTGAAAAAAGCGGCGTAGTCGGTGCCTTTACAATGCACCAGGGGGATAAACCCCATATCGGCCAGTTCCTTTTCCCTACGGTCGGTGACGGCGATTTCGGTGGGACATTTTAAGGCCACTTCACCTTCATCGGTCTTAAAGGTATGCGCAGGCAATCCTTGCACCAGGCCACCGCCTTCCACGCCGCGAATGGCGGCACACCAGCCATAATTAGCAAAGGCTTCAGTCATCCGGGTTCCCATGGCATATGCGGCGTTGCCCCACAGGTATTTTTTGTGATCCGTGCCGTCGACATCCTCTTCAAAATTGAATTCTTCCACCGGGATGGTATCGCTCCCGTAGGGCAGGCGCATCAATATGTGGGGCAATGTCAGGCCGACATAGCGCGAATCATCCGACTCCCTGAAAGATTTCCATTTGACATATTCCGCAGCGGTAAAAATCTTTGCCAAGTCACGAGGACCGCCAAGTTCGGTAAAACTCTCCCAGTTGAACATCTTAGGCGACGCAGCCGATATAAAAGGCGCATGCGCCGCTGCAGCTACTTCGGATACTTTTTCCAACAAGGCCATATCCTGGGGTGCAAAACCAAATTCATAATCGCCAATAATAACACCGTAAGAGTGCCCGCCGAACATGCCGAACTCCTCTTCATACACTTTTTTAAAAAGCATGGATTGGTCAAACTCCGGTGCTTTTTCCATGTCTTTCAAAAGCTCTTTTTTGGTGACGTTCATCACTTTGATTTTAAGATTTTCACCGGTCTCACTTTGCTGCACCAGGTAGTTCAAACCCCGCCAGGAGGCCTCCATTTTTTGAAAATCCTCATGGTGCATGATTTCATTGAGTTGATTGGAAATAAGCCGATCCAATTCGGCGATGCGGGCATTGATCATGGCTTCAGTATCCTTGGAGATGCTGATTTGACCTTCCATGACCTCTTTGGCGAATTCGCTGATGATCTCCTTGGCCCAGGATTTCTGGCTCTCTTCGCGGACCATATTGCTTTCACCGATAATTCGCTCCAACAGGTCCGTCTCATCTTGCTGTGCGACGGGCTCTTGTGTTTTTACTTGGGCTGTTTGATTTGCCATGGTTGTATCCTTTCGCCCCACCCTGGAGGCCTGAAATTATTTTGAATCCTTTTCCTGGTCATCGCTCGGGTCTGCGTGTCCATTGCTAATCGCTTTAAGTTTGTCCGTGTTGGTTATGACATCCTGAAGCAATTCTTCAAGCTTGTCGTTCCCATCGAGTTTGCCCATCAGGTTGTAGAGCTTTTTGCGGGCCTCTACCAGTTTGCGGATCGGTTCTACCTGCTCGGCAATCTTTTCAGGATGGAAATCGTCAAGGTTCTTGAATTTGAGTTCGACACCGATCGTGGAATCATCGTCTTCGATTTTATTGTCGACCCTATAAGCCAGTCTAGGACTCATGCCTTCAAGAACGGCATGGAAGTTGTCACGGTCAACTTCCACATATTTCCTGGCTTTCAATGGGGGCAAGGGCTGTTCCGGCTTCCCGGAAAGATCGCTTAGCACACCCACTACAAAAGGAATTTCTTTCTGCTCGACAGCATCCCCAATTTCGACATCATAGGTAATGTGAACCCGCGGTGGACGAACACGGTCTAGTTTATGTTGAATACTTTCTGCCATAGTAACCTCCTTGAACATTAAATTATTTCGGCGCCGTTATCGCATAAGCCATATACGCAGCACCCCACAGCGTCATAAATCGTTTTTCCCTCTCGTCATTCAGGCGCAATCCTTCCATCTCTCCATCCATCATTCATGAACAAATCAACGCACCCTATCCTTGTTGCCCCATCAACTCACCCCACAGAATCGAAAGGTGGCCGCCTTGGTAATGTTCAGTGTGCATAATTTTTTAAATAGCTGCACAGCCCGTTCGGCCTGCCCGTCTCCATCGTGTTCCAGGCACCTGTATAGCGTCTCGATAACATCTGCGATCCAAGCCGGGTGTTCCCATTTTTCAAGTTTAAGGGATTCAATCAGCGCATACAGCTCTTCCACGATGGGTTTGGCCAAATCGTGACGGCCGGCCTTGAGGCACAATTTGGCCACCAGCAGCAAATACCTGTTCTTCTGACGAACGGATGGGGCAAGTGCGGCCGCAGCCATGAGTTGGTCCAGTGCGGGTTTTAAATGACCGTTACCCGCTTTGCCGGCGACTTTTTTCCACATCGCGCGCTCTGCATCCGAAATATCGGATATGGCGTTCTGTTTTGAAAACAGGTTGACACCCATTGCTTGCGGACCATCATCATCCAAATCGGAGAAATCAACTACCATGTTCTCATTTAAATCCTTATCAAGGTCATCGGCTTCAGCGGCAGCCACTTCGCTTTTTTTCTTTTCGGTATAAATTTTTTCAACCACGCGTATGCAGGCATCCATAGATTCGGAAAGCTGGGTAAATCCTGGCGGGTCGGTTTCAAATAACGATCTGCTCAAATCTTCCAGTGTGATCAATTGCTCTCGGCAATCTGCTAGTTGATGGCGAAGATCCTGGTAGAATTCAATGCTGCTTAAATTGACAGCCGCTTTGAATTCTTCATTGGATATTTTCCCTTCATCCATCATCTCTTGGCGACGGTCTTTTTGTGCTTTGTCCAAGCCGCTGTCTGTGCCGACCAACCGCGACTCTTGCCACGCAAAGTAATCAAATCCTCTGGTATTAGACGGATCGCAGATAGGCACCTGATAAACAGCGGTAAGCAGCTTTTCATTGAGATAAGTGAAAGGGCCGGCCCGATAACCCAAATCACTATCTTCTATTTCAGGAAAAAGTGAATTCCAATATACGGTTAGCAGTTTGGAGATAAGCCGCAAGCCGAATGCCAGACCCGCGAAGCCATGCTCATGAACCAAGGCCTCAGTAAGCCATACGGCAATCTGCAAGTCTTTGGATTTTTGGATCAAAGCGTCGCTGCATATTTCTATGGTCTGTCGCCAGTCCGAGGTCTTCGGGTCCGTGAACCATTCCCCTTTATCTAACAAATCATCTGAGCGCTTGGCCTCTTTAATTTGGTCGTACACTTCCGTGTAGCGCAGATCTGTGCCCGACGGGTGAGGACCGGGAATAGGCAACGTATAGGCATCTATATTGAATTTAAAAGCCATCTCATCCTCTTTGGGCCGCAGATCGAATCGATCGATTGCTGTCGTTGGCATTAAGTTTCCATAACCAAACAAAATCGTCGGGAATTAATGAGTTGCTTATAATCGCTACGGCGACGCTCTGGTTCACCTCACCAATAAAAACGGCTGCCGGGGCCTGGTCGTCGTTTTGTGACATCACGCTTTTGCAAAACTGCCAGTCATAGGGAAGATTCTCCGGCTGTTGGCAATCAATTGTCATCAAACGTTTGCGCCCCGCAATGGCTTCTTCACAACGCGCCGTTTTGGCCAAGTTGGCCGCATCATAAATGCGTTGCTGGTATTTACGCCATTCAGGTAACGGCTGATGTAACAATTGCAGTGAGTTATTTAACTGCCCGATGGTGTCAAATCTCGCCGAAGCGATGTATTCGAAACTCTTCCAAATCGATTCAAAAGCAAACGGTAACATCGAACAATTGTTGACCCACTCTTTCAGTTCGCCCGCGCCGATATAGAGCAAGGGAAAGCTGCGGCCATGGATATCTGAACTGTTACGTATCAATCCACAAACCACCTGGTGGTCCATGCCTCTTGTCCAAAATCGCCAGGAACAGTGGCGCGAACGCAATGTTGAATCAGCATTAAGTCTGGAAAATCCGTTGTCCACCCATTTTGTAAAACGCTGAAAAAGAGGGGTTTGGGTGCCGGCCCATACGAAGTCTTCCATCCCGGGATGTTTTCCCCATGCGAACCAAGTCCATTGTGCCTGTTTCTTCATCTCGTCATGTTATCCAACTTGGGGGCACGCTATGATCGTTGCCGGTGGTCGCCCTGGGGCTGTATTGAGCATGCGAATGATCGGATTGATCTGGTTGGCCTGAAGTTGATAGATCACTTCAATTTCGCGTACACCGAGTCTCTCAAATTCATGCCGGTAATCCGGAAAATCTTTAACGGTAAAGGTACGCTTTCCCTTTTGAAAATCCCGTAAAAACCTGCCGAACGCACAATATCCTGTGTATTTGCGTTTCAAGGTAATATCTCCCAACATGATCTGCAGGGTGACATTTCCGCTTTTGGATGGCGACCAATCAAATTTCATTTCATTGGGGTATTGTCGATTTTCTAATACCGTGCTGCCGTCTGTGCCCTCAAGCACCAGGCGGGTCATGTGTGGTTTGACACGTGCCTCGATATTGACATCTGTTGGGTAAGCAGCCACCCTGACGACATGGGTTTGGCCATTGCCGCTGGAAACGGCATTCCATCGTTTTCCTTTTTTCATAAATGCAAAATATTTCTTATCAAAAGGGATACCGCATCCTCGCAGTGATCGGCTTTGGTAACCGCGCCTGGAACTTTGTTCCACAAAGGGACCGGCGTGTTTATGGATAAATTTATCCGCATACCCTTTTTCGCCGAACAACAGTGCGACAAGCTGATGCCGGCTGTAGACGCCTTCGGTTTTCACCAGGACTTCGCGATCCCACAGAGTCTGCAAATGGCAACCGGCCCGCGCAACCGTGTATTGCCACAAAATGTCCAAAGGTTCAGTAATCAGCCTCCAGAAAGGATTCTGTTCGGTATCAAGTTGGCGATATTCAATCGGCGATAATGCCGTTTTGAATGTTTCCACCGCTTTTTGGGCCGATAATACGGCGGAATTTGCCGAAGCCGGGTCGTCCTCAAATCCATTCTTGGCCAGGGTGTAAGCATGGACAACTGATGATGAGATGCCATCAAAATTCTGCAATGCCTGTTGATAACGTTTATAGGCCTGTTTGCCTTTGGCAAGCTTGCTCTCTCCCATACCGGCCATGGCGAGTTTTGTTGCGATCCTGGTTTTGTTTGAAACCCGGCGTGTGAGTTGTTCGGTGACCTTGTTGTCCGCCACCGCCTCGCTGGCCACAGCATTCCGGATGATGTTGAACTCTTTGATTTGTGCCAGCCATCGCTCCAGACGTTGATCGTTGTCAGCGTCCGGTTTTATTTCCGGCCACTTGTTATCGTCCACGCCATACAAATTTTTTTCCATTGTTTTTAGAAGCTTTAAATACGGGCTGTCATCGCCGGTAAGTCTGCCGATGGCCAACGCCCAGCGATCCGCATTCGCGAACAGTTTTTCAGCTTGGTGAAAATTCATGGAAAAATCAATCCAGGCACCGTAAAAAGACTCCTTGTACCAGGCTACAAAGTGCTCTTTGGGTTTGACAATCCACAGTGGCTGCGCCACGGCGATTTCCAACTCTTTGAGCACAAAATCACTGATACGCCTGCGACCCGTCGCAGTATACGCCGGGCCAATGAAAACCAGATGCGTATCCGCTGTATCGCCATGCCAGAATTGATTCAATCTGATGGCCTGATCGCGCGCGTCCTGGTTGGCCCATGCCACCAGCCAGCGCAAATCTCCCTGGTGGTCATGAAAGTAATTATCAAGCAGGCGTTGTAGACCCACCAGATTCGTATTCAACGGCTCAACATCGTTTTGCCAAACCAGGTAATTGATAAAGGCATGCTTATAACGATCTGCGATCTCTTTCTCCATGATCAGCGAGGCATCACCATGCAACATGGCAAAATTTGGAGCGGGAAATTCTTCAAGTTGGGCAACATCGGCACCCTTAAACCGGGCCTGAATCATGTTGATGCGGCGCACCACATAGGGAATGATTTGAGCTGCCGGTGCAAACCCATCTTGGACCCAACCGCCGTTGGCAATCCGACTTTCGATCTTTGCATTGACACCCGCTTCGAAATGGTCTTGATAGCGCGCACAATATCTCTTCTTTAAGATCTGCTCCAATTGAATGCTTGCGTGTAATCCTAAACGAGGAACATTCCATTCCCGGTTGCGCTCCTCGATAACATTTATAAGCCGGCCGAAATCGGCCATAAGGCTGATATCGTCAACAGGGTCATGATTAAACACGATGGTCTTTTTGAACTGGGCCGGCACCATGTTGATAATTGCTTTGTTTTCATTCCACGAATAGGTCAGCAATATGCAGAAAATCATTATGACCGTGACAAATCCAGTCAACCACAAATTATGGGTTAACCGGTGCCATTCCTTGGCTGCGCGGGTCATAGAAAAAAGGGATCGGTCAGCCGGCAGGATTTTGGCAAAAAAATCAAACAGGAAAAAACCATTCCCGGTCCCCGGCAACTCCAAGCCACCGGTTTGGCTTAGGCTATTGGCTTGGCTGCTGACAGGCCGTCCCTCTTGTCGGCCACTGCAAAAGTAAATTCCTCTCAAAAAAGGCAACTCCTGAAACGGATTGTTTTTGAACGCACCTTTGCAAAACGCACTTAAGCCGTTGCGCAACCGTGAGAACTCATTTGGAAAAAGCAAGACTTCAGGTTCAACATAGTGCTTTGCTTTAACCTCGTCCTTGTTCGCCAAAATAAGTCGAATATCTTTGAGTTTTTCGGTAATGGCATCAATGGTTTGGTTCACAAAGGCCCCAATGTCGGTTTCACCATTGTGGTTCATCAATCCCATGGCCTGGGACACGGAGGACTCGGATAACAGTTGACAATAGCGATTGATGCCGTAGATCAGATCCGCTTTGGTTACGAGAAGATAAACAGGAAATTTAGCCCCCATCACACTGGTGATCTCATCGATCCGTTTGCGCATGATGCGACCCTCGTCTTCTATATTTTCCAGATGGCTTTCCAGCAATTGACGGGATTCCACTGTAACAATCACACCGTTAATGGGCTCTTTTTTGCGATATTTGATAAGGTGCTCCAGAAAAGTGCGCCACTCTTTTTTATCCAGATCCTCATTTCGATGCACCGAGTAACGTCCGGCGATATCTATCACTACTGAATCATCAAAGAACCACCAATCACAATTGCGGGTCCCTTCGATACCGGCCACGCGGTTAATATCACCGAATGGGGACGGCAACCGCGCACTTTTGATAGCTGTAGATTTTCCAGATCCACTGCGTCCCACAATCAAATACCACGGTAGCACATACAGGGGATTGCCCTTGCGCTTAAGATGGGATTTTTTAAGGGTTCCGATCGCATGTTTGAACCGGCGGCGCAGTTCTCGGGAGGCATCATCCAATGCGGAAATGCTGCCCGGCATATTTTCCGACCCGATAATGCCGTCGACGAATTTCATCTCGCGGCGTTTTTCAAAAAGCTTGCGAAGTAAAATAGCCGCCACCACCGAAGCACCCATGCAGCTCAGAATCATGACCTTGGCCCACCACTGCACCTCCAAACCGATGACAAAAAGGACCAAAGCCCAGATGACCAGCACACATAATACGATTAAAGCCGTAACGAGTAATGTTTTCAAAGTTTTCGTCAAATTAAATTGGTGCATCAATTATTCCATCATCATTTTTGTAATAACCTACATATGCGTTACGCTGTCCAAATCAATTCCCAATAGAAATAAATAAACGACCATCATGCCAAAAAAAAGCACTACAGAAGAAAAGCAGACAACTATTGGTAAAGTCCTCAAACCCATAGAGCGCTTTTGTGATTTAGGTGGCATTGTCAGTTTCTGGTAAGCCTCGGGAAACAATTGCCGATTTTCCAGCGTGGGTTCTCCGGCCGAGCTTCCGAACAGGCGTTTCAAATTCGAAGCTTTCAGATGATCTAAAACAACATGGTCTCCCTTTTCCACATAGCGCCCCGCCAGCCCCAAGGTCAGGCAATAGTAGGCGACCTCACGGACATCCCTATCTTCATGTCCGATCTGGTCGAGTCGTTCGAAAAATTCGAGGCCCCCATCGGCCATATTGTAGTACCGGCGCTGCAAAGACTCCCGTTGCCATTGCCGCTTATGTTCCCATGTTGAATTCAAAATGGCCTCATCAACCCATACACAGACCGACAGGCGCGCATAATTATAATTCTGCTCGGAAAAAGTTCCCACCTTTTTGATGTGTAGACTTTTTTCCAACAACTGATCCACTTGAGTTTTAAAGACTTCAAAATCAAGCTGGGATTCATGAGCCGATCGAACGACTTGCACCACATAAACAATCAATTCAATAAAGCAATCGATTAAGCGCACTATTCATCCCTCCCCGAAACCATCATCTCAATTTTAGCGTCCTCAGGTTTGGTATCCCAGCTGAGGGCAAGATTTTTCTCTTCAAGCACTTTTTGCCACAACCGATTCTTGTGATTGATGCTGAAATAGATCCCCAGGCTTCTTCTGGGAAGTTCCGGCGGTGGATGTTCAACGTGTCGAATCTGGATCCCCGGCAGTGATTGCGCAATTACCAGCTCAAGGTATTTGGCCGAGCATAGCTTGGCCATGCTCTCTAATTCAGACACAATCTGATCCGGGGCGGCTTCAGTTTCGACCACCAAATAATATTTTTTACGTCCTTCCAGCATTTTGGCGGGCAAATCCAAATGGTAGTGCGTGCCGTTAAAATCAAACAAGGCAATGTACTCGGGATCTGCAGCAATATCTCCCATCAACTTAACCAGTATTTTTATGGCGCGCCGAAAACAATGCGATAACGTTTCATGGTCATATGCAGGCAGGTAGAATGGATCATCTTTTCGGATACGGACCAAATTTATCTTCGATGAAAAGGTCGACAGTTCACCGATGAGTTGACACAATACGCCATAGACAGACCACGGGTGAACGGAAGAACCACTACCGAGCATATGCCTTAAAATGGGCGCGAATCGGTTCAAAGTCCGAAGCGTGAGCAAAAAGACCATGTCCTTTGTACCGAACTCTGCTGTATGGACGCCGCGTTCTTTCTTGTTGGCCTCCAACCGGTTGGCCGTTGCCGTGATCAACTCGGTGATGGAGTTCACACTGCGCATCAACACTTTTGATGAAAAAATTGAAAGCGCCGGCGGAATAAAGTTCGGTGACAGAATAATATTGCCGTTTTGATTCTCAAGTCGGGCTATCGGCAGGACCTCATAATCTCCCACGGCATTTTTTTCATCTTCCCATAATAGCTTCAGCACATAGCGCAACCGCTCGATCGCCAGCGGTTCGCTGCCTTCGTAAAAATCAGGCAAATTTTCGGTTTCAATTTCAGCCGCGAATCGGGTGGGCACCATTGAAAAAGATTCATAGTCTAAAGGATCAGACACATTCTTGGAAGTCGGCGATAGTTTGCGAATACCCAGATAGACGTTAAACGGCTTGCCTTTGTCCTTCCAGGCTTTTTCAAAATTGCGTGACTCGAGCACGGCATTGCCGGGAAATACGGCATGCGTCATATCCCTAAATCTGAATTCTCCGCTGAGGATGCTAAAAACATAATTGGACAACGCTTCGGTATGAACCATCATTTTCCCGGTGCCCCACAGCGAGGGTACCAAGTATCGATTCAAGGGTTCGATCAGTGATTGCATGTACAGATCTTGCCATTGAAAATGATGGGGCTGCAAAAAAAGGCCTTCATGCCAGAAGATGGGCCTGCCCTGCACCCCTCCGTTATGTATCTTCTTGTTATCGACACTCATCTCGGCACGCTTTGTCCTTCTTTATGGTTTTACTGTATTCGATCTGGTTGGGCCCCAGCGCCAATTCGATGTCAAGGCCACATGGCATACATTGAAATTCGCTCTTCCAAAAATGTTTTCTTTTCTTTAAAATCTGTATTTTATGGCGGCGAACCATACGCGCATCATCGAGTGTGGCAAAGTAACCTGTAATAATAGCTATAAATTCAGCCCTTTCAGCACGATCCAGAAAGAGGGTCAGATTCTCGCCGGCATGAACGATTTTACTGTTCACCGCCGCAACACTGCCATCGAACAACTTGCATTCAAGCAGCTTGTGAATACCGGCTTCATCCTGCGCTAATTGATCAAAGGCGTTCAGCTCACTTAATTGGTAGAAGCACAAATACAAGGTATGGGCTTTGCTATTGTAAAGATTAAGTTTGTGATCGGCACGGATATGTACGCGGATGGCTTCTTTTTCAAATCGCCATTCGGGCTTATTTATTTTTGTGGCGCACCCAAACGAGAGTAATAATGGCAGACATAAGGTTAAAATCACACCGCATTTTCGCATAGACCACCTCCAGAACCCATCAGCGCTTCCGCTGCATCGAGAACAATCAGAACATGCTTTAACATTATTCAAATGCTAAATCTTATCTTTCAATACGCCGGCAAAGTCATATCTTTTAACGCCTGGTGGCCCTTCCCAATAGCGTGCCGTTTTGAACAACCGGCCAGGCGTATTATTTTGGGCGCACTTCTACTGTTAGGGTTACATCCGACGGGTGCTCCCATTCTTTGTTCACTCTTGCGGTAGTTTATTTTGCCCAACCTGCGGGCCATGCATAGCGTTTTCCAGACAGACATCCATGGGCATAGGCGCAAAGGGGAGTAGAGTTTCCTCTTCGGCATACTACTGTCTGGAAACAGCTATCCATACAGCGGAATCCGAAATTTTGATCGGATCCACTCTCCCGCCAAATGACCCCCTTGTTTCTTATGAGCGTACACTCACGGCACAAGAGCGCATCTCTTCATCCGACTGTATCCGGACTTTCCGAAACCAGACGCCTACTCCGGCTGCTGGGGCACACAGGTATCCCCATGGAATTGTTTCGCAGCCAGATTGTAGCAGGATAAAACAAACGTCCGCTTTCTGCGGATCTCATTGCGTAAGGCGCCTGGCCTTACCGGCCTGGATGGCCGCTCCTTCAAGATCAATTAATGTCTACAGCCTATTCATTCATCATTTGAGAAACGCTTTTATGTTGCCTAAAAGCGCCAGAGATGGAGGAAAGATTGAAATTGGGCTGCTCTGAATCTACGAACGGTCACTTGATGGTTGCAGCCTTTAGCATAATAAATTTTCCAATTCAAATACTTTTTTATTTTTTTTGGGGTTACACTTAATTCTACACAATAAAAATTGAGAATCCATCTCAAGATAAAAATTTTGGCCCAATCTTTGCGTTGCATCCTCGTTTCAACTCATCGGAATACAACAGTATACCTGTGGGTTGAAACTTGGCTGCGCCTTGATCTTGAACCAAAATTTTTATCTTGAGATAGGTTCTAATATTTTTATGTTGTATCAGTGAATTCGATATGCTATCGGGTACGAGTTCTTATGCAATGGCAATCTGCCATACCGATTTTCAGCGGTCGAGCCAAGATACCATCCTCTTGATACAACAATGATCAGCGTTGCACAGTTTCTTCTGTTGTGCTGAAAGGAGACCCATATGCCTGGTGGGGCAAGATTGGGAGATAAAGCAAAAGGCACCGATAGCCATGGATGCAAGGTGTGCACCCATACGGTCATGGGACCCGCCGTCCAGGGTTCATCCGATGTGATCGTCAACGGAAAACCGGCAGTGCGACAAGGGGACGGCGGGATTCACATGCTATGCTGCGGATCGAACACATGGCATGCCGCCGGTGGCAGTAGTACAGTTATTGTCAACGGCAAACCAGCATTTAGACTGGATGATAAAACCCAACACTGCGGCGGCACCGGAAAAGCAATCAACGCCAGTTCAGATGTTATTATCGGAAATTCTCAAACACGCGGATTTAAAAAAGCCGCCAAAAATCATGCGCCCTTTGTATGCAATTGCGATAAATGACCCAACCGTAGAATGAAGTGAGCAACGGTCACGTCGGTGATCGTCCAAGACCGCAACGTTAAAAAATTTTACTCGCCTGAAGCGGATTCGGCACCTGAGTTATGCCGAAACTCGTTTTTGAGTTTTTTATAACTGTCTACAAATTAGGAAATGACATCGAACCATGTACGTCCAATCCGTGATCCAAATGCTCGCATCGGATACCCATCACGCTGCATCGCGCTATGCCATCGTCGATTGCGCCGCTACTCACCAAGACGACTTAATTTATTCAAAAATAATTTCCGACGATGTTCAAAAACATAACCTGTTCACAGGGGAAAACGCCCTGATCATCGAGCATTGCGCTCCGTTTCTGGTGCCGCTGGACAGCCAGCCCGAATTGGAACAATGGTTGATTGAAAACGGATGGGGCAAGGGTTGGGGTATTTTTTTCACATCCCGCGCCGGCATCAAAACCCTATTGGGGCATTTGAGGCCCTACCTCAACCTTCAGGCCCCAAACGGCCGTGATATCTTTTTCAGGTTCTACGATCCCATCATATTGGGCGACTTGCTGTCCGTCCTGTCCCCCCAGGAAGCCATGGCCTTTTTCGGCCCCATGGATCGCTTTGTCATCGAGAATCCTCAGGGAGAACCCGTGGTGTTCGAAAAACCCCAGGGAGAGCATACAGCCGCCATCGCCCCATCGACGCTCGTGCTGGAGACTGATAAACGCGAGCAGTTGGCCAAACGCTGGCGCACCCGATTGCTGGACCAGCACGTGGAGGCCTACCGGAATCTGGGATTTACAGTGGCACCCGATGTCACGGCCAACGCTTTGACCATCGAAGACCCATCCGGAGCCACTGCACGGCTAACAAAAACCGCAGCAGGCGTTACTGCAACTACGGGTGAGCAGCGCCGGTTTCAATATGAGCTGACCACATGCAAGCATCCGGCCGCCGTCACCGATCCGGCCGGCAATATCATTGATTTTGACATTCAAGAGCGCGACAACAACGAAAAGCGCAATACCCTTCCCATCATCAATGCCATTCGCATGGACACCGGTGAAAAAACTTGGGTTTTTGATTATGACGACATGCACCACCTGGCGCGCATTGATTATCCGGACGGCGCCTGCGCCAAGACCTGCCATGACAGTTACGGCAACTTAACCGATATTGTGGACCGCAACGGCAACGTTAGCCAATATGAATACGATTTTGACGAGCGACTGACCCAATTTAAAGATGCCAACGGCCATACCACCCGCTTTGACTATGAGGATCTGACCGCTCCTGCTACCATCGCCTTTGCCGACGGTACCGCCTTTGGCTTTGAATACACCGACGCCGGCGCCTTGGCCAAATTTCTGGCCGGCAACACGCTGGTGGCCGATTACCAGGTGGATCCGGACAGCGGCTGTTGGCAGGTGAACTATATGGATGGCGGTCATGCTGAATTTGTGGTCAAGTCTGGGAAAATCGTCCGCGCCGCCAACGCCGCCGGAACGGTGGAACTGGCCTATGACGACGCCGGGAACTTGATCGAAGAGCGTTTTCAGAACCGCTGTGTTACCTATCACCGCAACGAAACCGGCCAATTGACGGGCATCACCACCCCTTTCGGCCAGACCATCCGCTATAGCCGGGACAAGGAAAACCGCGTGTGCGGCATCCATGCGTGGTCCGGCCGCGACATGACCATCCAATATGCCCCCAACGGTGCTTTTAAAGCGATCGTTTACCCCAACGGCACCCGCCTTGAGCAACAGACCAACGCCCAGGGCCTGCCCACCCGGATGCACCTGCACGGACCGGACGGCATCCTTTTTTACAACAGCTTTCAGCGGGACCGACTCAACCGCATCACCCGGGTCAAAGACGGTGAACAAGAGATGGCCTATCACTATGATCGTGAAGGCCGCTTGCTAAAGGCGCAAAGCAGCGACGGTGACATCAATCAAACCTTTACCCTGGACGCCAAAGCCAACCGCCTGGCGGACAACAACACGCGTTACCGAGTCAATACAGCCGACCGGATAACCCAAGCCGGCCGCTTGCCTTTTCAATATGATAAACTGGGCAACCTGAACCAGGGCACCTGCCCCTGCGGCGGAGCCGATTTCACCTACACCGATTTAAACCGTCTCAAATCCATTGCCTTGAAAAACGGCCGGGTCCACTATCTCTACGACGCCTTCGGCCGCCGGGTGGCCAAAAAAGTCAACGGGATCACCACCCGGTACTACTGGGCCCAATCCCAACTGTTGCACGAAGCGCAAGTCCGTCACAACGAAGAAAAAGATACCGTGGGTGTTACCGACTACCTGTTTTTCCCGCAAGCGCCGGTGCTGCTGGCCATCCGTCAGAACCGGCAGATCCGCTGGGCTGCTTTCGGGCACCGCTATGAAGTGCTCTGCCTGACCAACGAAGGCGGCCAGCTGGTCTGGCAGGCCCGATATGACGCCTTCGGTCAGGCCCATGTGCAGCTCGGCGAAGATATCCATCAGCCCTTCCGGCTGCCTGGGCAGTACCACGACCGTGAGAGCGGCCTGCACTATAACCTGGCCCGCTATTACGACCCCAGTCAGGGAAGGTTCTTGTCCCTCGATCCGCTTTTTCTGGAAGGTGGCAGCCAAAACTTTTACGCTTACTGCAACGGCGATCCCATCAATCACATTGATCCCAGCGGCGAATTTATTTTCTGCGCCATCCTCATCGGCGCGGCCATTGGCGCCGCCATCGGGGGCGGTATTGAAGCCCTGCGCCAGCACCGCCAGGGAGAAGAGACTGACGGCTTTAAAATTGCCGGGGCGGCCCTCATGGGCGGGATCATCGGTGCCATTGGGGGTGGTGTGGGCGCAGCCGTGGAAGCTGCAGCCGCCGCAGGCACCTTGGGCACCGCCATGGCTTCCTCCGCCCTGCCGGCCATGGCCGGGGTGGGATTTTTATCCGGCGCCGGCGCCTCCGCGGCGGAGCAATGCGCCGAAGCCCAGATGACCGGCAAAGGCATCGATCCACTCGCCATGACTCAGCAGGCGTTGACCGACGGCGTGATCGGTGCCGGCACGGCTCTGGTGACCTTCGGCGTGGGCGGATTTATGGCCCGTAAATTAAGAAAAGCCAAAGCTTTGTTTCGACCCGCCCAACAGACCGAGCGGGCTGTCGAGCTGGCCCAAACATCCAAAAAGCTTAAATCGCGCACCCCAGCCAGTGCCAAAAAAAAGGGCCGCCGGGCAAGCGACCACGCCGACAAGAGCACTGTGGGCGAACCGGTCAACGCCGTCACCGGCGAAGTGATCCTCGCCCAGACCGATTTCACCCTTCCCGGGCGCATCCCCCTGATCTGGACCCGCCATTATGGATCGCAGTGCGACCATGACGGCGTTTTGGGTCGCGGTTGGCAAACCCCGGCCGATGCTCGCCTGATGATCGACAGCAGCGGGCTGGTGACCTTTTGCGACGGAAGCCCCGGCGGCGCCGTCTTTGAAGCCCTGCCCTTGGATGAACCCGTCATGGAAGCCTCCGACGGCGCCATGCTCAGCGCCGGGGACGACCACTACCAGGTGCAGCTTAAATCCGGGATGTGCTACCACTTTGCCAAAACCTTTATCCATGAACAGTCATTTGCCACCCGTATCAGTGACCCAAACGGCAACTATCTGGCCTTTGAGCGGGATGACAGCGGGGCGCTGACCCGCATCCGCGACAACGGCGGCCAACGTATTGAAGTCACCAGCCGTACAGGTCTTATCCGGACCATGATCCTGGGCGACAAGCCATTGGTCAGCTACCGCTATGACGATGGGCAACTGGTCGCTGCTACGGATGCCCTCGGCCAGCAAAAGCGCTTTGTCTACCAAAGCGGTCGCCTGGTCCGCCACATGGACACCAACCGGCTCACATTTCACTATCAATACGATGAAAGCGGACACTGCGCGCACACATGGGGTGACGGCGGCCTGTACGAGTATCGCTTCGACCACCGCCCCTATGAACGCAGCGTGCGGGTCACCGACTCACTGGGCCATCAAAAAACCTATGTTTATGACCAGGACCGGCTGCCCGTCAAAGAGCAGGATCATACCGGCGCGGCCATTACCTATGCCTATGACGACGTGGGCCGTGTCATCCAGGTGACCGACCCGCTGGAGCGCACCACCGAGTACGACTACGACGATGCCGGCAATGTGATCGAGATCATCCGACCCGACAACAACCGCGTGGTCATGGTCTACGATGAACGCCACCGCCCCATCCAGCTCCTCGATGCCAACGGCAAAATCTGGGAGCAGCGCTTCGATGACCGGGGCCGGCTCATCGAAAAGATCACGCCCCTGGATGCGCATACCCGATACGCTTACAACCCCCAGGGCGACTTGGTCTCCATCACCGACCCCCAAGGAGATACCGCCACTTATGAGTACGATGAGCGCGGCCTGGTAACTTCCGTCATTGACAGCAACGACAATGTCACCCGCTACCAACGCAACCTGTTGGGCCACATCACTGCTGTTATTGATCCTGCCGGCAGGGCCACCCGCTATCTCTACGACGAGGGCTCCCGCATAATCCAGACCATGCCGCCCGCTGGCAGCGCGCAGCACTTTGAATGGGACGGTGAGGGCAACCTGTTGCTGCACACCGATGCCAACGGCCAACAAACGCGCTTCGAATACGGCGGGGTCAATGAAATCATCCGCCGCACCAACGCCGACGGCACCACTGTGGCATACCAGTACGACAGCGAAGAGCACCTGACCGGCGTCACCAATGAAAAGGGCCAAACCCACAGATTTCAATATGACTCCGCCGGCCGGATCATCGCTCAGACCGACTATTACGGTCACACCACCCATTACACTTACGATTCGGCCGGCCAACTGGTGCAAAGCTGCGATCCTTTGGACCGCACCATCGCCTATGCCTATGATGAGGCCGGTCGGCTGCTGAGCAAAACCTTTGAAAGCCAGGAACAGGAGTATTTTCACTGGGACGCCAACGGCAACTTGACCGCCGTTCAATCCCCCGGCGCCCTGGTGGAGCGCTTTTACGACGCCGCCAACCATCTGATCGCCGAAAAAACCGGCGAGTTCGTCGTCGAGTATCAATATGATGCGAACGGCCGGCGCACCGGCCGCACCACCAGCCACGGCAACACCGTCCGCTACAGCTATGACGCCCGGGGCGCCGTTGCGGCCGTTCAGATCAACGACCAGCCGGCGGTTACCATGGAGCGCAATGCCCTGGGGCAGGTGACAAGTGAGCAGATTTCCGACCACCTGTCCCGCGCCCTGGCTTATGATGAAGCCGGCCGTTTAAGCCGCCAAACCATCACCGGCGCCGCCGGCACCATCGAGCGCAGCTATCGTTATGATCCGGCCGGCAACCTGACCGCCAAACAGGACAGCCAAAAAGGCCCCTGGCAGTTCAGCCACGACCCCATGGGCCGCATCACCGAAGCCCTGGACCCTGAGTACCAGCTCCATTGTTTCGGCTACGACCCGGCCGGCGACCTGCTCGAGCACCTGCCCGGCACCGGCCACAGCCTGCGCAGCGCCCGCTACAACCGGACCGAGTACCGCTTCGACGCCGCCGGCAACCTGGCCGAACGCCAAATCCAGGACGAGCTGATCCGCTTTACCTGGGACGAGCAAAACCGGCTCAAAACCATACGCAAACCCAGCGACACCCGCATCGACATGACCTACGACGCCCTGGGCCGCCGTCACATCAAGGCCGTCAACGGCGAACGCACCTTTTTCAGGTGGGACGGCGATGTCCTCTTGTCGGAACAGTTCGAAGACGGCCCGGCCCGCGAGTATGTCTATTACCCCGGCACCTTCGAACCGCTGGCGGTTATTGACGGCGACGGATCTGTCTATTATTATCACAACGACCTCAACGGCCTACCCCAGGAGCTGACCACCCCCAGCGGCGAGATCGTCTGGTCGGCCAGCTACGATGCCACCGGCATGGTGGACCAGATCCTGGTGGACAAGGTGGCCCCGCCCCTGCGCATGCAGGGCCAGTATTGGGATCCTGAGATCGGGCTTTGCTACAACCGGCACCGGTACTTTGATCCGCAGATTTGCTCTTTTATAAGTCAGGACCCGCTTGGGTTGGCGGCTGGTGAGAATGTTTATGCTTATTGTCCTAACGTTTGGACTTGGGTTGATCCGTTGGGATTGAGTTGTAAACAGTCAGCCGACTTTTATGTGGACCAATCCGGCCAAACAGTGCCAGGACAATTTCACCGCTATAGCCATTCAAGCTATCATCCTATGTCACAAGCCAAATCCGGTATGCTTCCTGCGAAGCGTGGTGGCACATATGTATCATTTGATAAAATAGATGATGCTGTTATTGCCCAAGGCAAGATGCAAATACCATACAGACCTGATTACAGGGTATCGGGAAATTCTCTCGATGTTATTGATCAAATGAGTGTACCTAAAGGAAATTGGGGCAATGCAGATCATCTTGAACCGATAACCAAAGATTTTAGAAAATTTGGTCCTGGAAAAGCCACTCAGGTTGTAATCGAAGGACCTGTTCAAATAGACCCAAATTCGTTAACAAAACTGAGATAACCAATGGATGAAACAGACCGCTTAATCGATGAAATATTAGATACTCTGAATTCAGAGTTGCCCGCGAAATATCGGAAAGCAATTTCAGAGTTTGAGAGCCTGACCAATAAAGATCTTCTTCGAGCGTCATATAATGTCATAGATGAATTATGCAGGAAAAAAGATTTTCATCCTTCAGCAAAGCTTCTTGGTTTAAGAGATCGCTACAAAATTGTCTTTTAAAGAGATCAATTGATTATAGGTTGGCTTATTCAGTTCTTGATAAGATTTTATCTGAGAGTGAGATAAAACCTGATGAAAACGATAGAAAGATTGATGAAGAGTTTTATTGGTTACTCATAGGGTGAAGAAATTAGAAAGTGGTTTTTATAAAGATATCGGCATGCTGCTCAAATCTCAATATGGCGATTTGTCGGAGAAGTTAGAAAAAAGAATAAATCAGGATGCTCCGAAAACGGATCTGTCTATTATTATCACAACGACCTCAATGGGTTGCCTCAGGAGCTGACCAAGTCCAATGGCGAGATCGTCTGGTCGGCCAGCTACGACGCCCTGGGCCGCGTCCAAGAGATCCTGGTCGACGACGTACCCCAGCCGTTGCGGATGCAGGGCCAGTACTACGACCCTGAGATTGATCTTTGTTATAACCGGTACCGCTATTTTGATCCGCTGATTTGCTCGTTTATCAGCCAGGATCCCTTGGGGTTGGCCGCGGGTGAGAACATCTATGCCTATGGTCCAAATGTCTGGACTTGGGTTGATCCGTTGGGGTTGGCGTGTATGATGACTCCGCCCAAGAAAGCAATTGTTATTGGTGAGGGAATGGGGCGGGTTAAAATTGCAACTAAAGATTTGCAAGCACAAGGCATAGATGCCAAGTGGTATCAAACATGGGGAAAGAATTGGCCACAAGGGAGGAGGCTTACTCCGACCGAATTTGAAGCAAATAAGTTAAGAAACAAAAGGTGGATTAAGAGCAAAATAAAACAAGGCTATGAAATATATGATATTGGACCAGATGGTCGTTTAACACCTAGCCCATTTTATCAGGTAGAACAAGATGCTCTTGCCTCCC
>JBNLFN010000023.1:0-15143 GCA_050305555.1 Desulfobacteraceae bacterium
GTTGGCAAAAAATAAATTGGCATCTCAATGAGATGGAGATGCCAATTTCGCTTGAACCTCCTCATTATGACAAACCGTCTCGTTCATTGACATGTCAGCACATATTTGAGATGTAGAAAAATTACAGAGCTTTCAAACAAGCTGTCTGGATTCAAAACGACTGCGCGTTCAGTGAACCCGCGCAAGTTATGGGAAGACTATCTATTAAAACATCATTCCATACGGTCATCATATGCTTGTTGCTCATTGTGCTGGGGCTCGCGGGCCATTTTATTGCCGCACATACGACGGGTATGCCAACACCCACATTCCAAGATGAATTTGCCTACCTGCTTGCTTCAGACACATTTTCCCACGGACGCCTAACCAATCCATCCCCACCGTTTTGGGAACACTTCCAAACGATGCATGTTTTTGTGAAGCCCACCTACCAGGCAAAATTCCCGCCATTTCAGGGCATGTTTTTAGCGCTGGGCCAAAAATTATTTGGCGCCCCCCTGTGGGGGGTTTGGATTGCCATGGCGTTGGCCTACGCTGCGACGTATTGGTTGTTCACCGCTGTTTATCAACCGGGGACGGCTCTGCTGGGTACACTGATTGTCGTTATTAACCCTTATTTGCAGGCGCGCTGGGGACAGTCCTATTGGGGCGGGGGTGTGGCCATGTTGGGGGGTGCACTTTTTTTCGGCGGTATCCTGCATTCACGCCGTTCGATCTCGATGGCCAACACTCTTTTTTTGTGCTTAGGTGTGGTTATTCTGGCCAACAGCCGGCCGTTCGAAGGTTTGATCCTATGCTTTGCTGCATTGCCCTTGATCACCCAAATTGCGACCAAGGATTTTGAGTCGAACGGCGGCCGGCATACAGCCCAAAAATTTTTGCTGCCGTTGGGGGTGATGAGCATCCTGCTGATTGCCTGGATATTGTACTATAATGATGCCCTAAGTGGTGACCCGTTTAAGTTTTACTACCACAATTGGGACAAAAAATCGGCTACCATTGATTTGATCAGAAACTACAAGGGGACAGCGCCGATTTCTGCCTCGGCCAAATTGGGGCGGCTGTGGGAATTTTTCATCGGTCCCTGCCTTTCCCTATCGGCGGTCGGGATCTTTTTTATTATCCGACGCAAAGCGATGCGATTTGAATTGTTATCTGTCCTGATTCTGGTTGCCGCCAGCATTTACCGCAGCCACGCCTGGCCGCATTACCTGGCACCCGTTGCGAGTTTGATTTATCTATTAGTTTTTTCAGGCATCTATGAAATAAAAAGAATCGAATTTTTACAAAAAAGAAAATGGGCGGCGGCATGTTTCACCATGGTTATGATCCTATACCTGGTGGTGGCGTCCCTGGGCACCATCCAAATGCTAAAAACCGGACGCTTTCGCAATGAAAAACTTTATGTTAGAAATCAAGTGATCCGGCAAATGGATAGCGACAATATTAAGGACTTGATTTTTGTAGAATACAATTCGACACACAATGTCCATGAGGAGTGGGTTTACAATGCTGCTGATATTGAACAGGCGCCCATCATCTGGGCACGAAAACTGGAAAATGACAAAAACCAAAAGCTGATGCACTATTTTAAGAACCGCAATGTCTGGCTCTTGCTGCCGGATAATGATCCGGCGGACCTGATTAAAATACGGGATCCCGAACCTTAGATTAAGGTACAACCCCAATACAGGATAGTTGTTCAACCATGCCCGAAAATAAAACGGTTTCCGACAAGACCAAGCTCATCATTCAAATTCCTTGTTTCAACGAGGAAAAAAGCCTTCCGCAAACCCTGGCCGCCTTGCCGCGACAAATCGAGGGGGTGGCCAAGGTGGAATGGCTGGTCATCGACGATGGCAGTACCGACAATACCGTAGAAGTCGCCAAAGCAAACGGCGTCGATCATATTGTCAGCATAAAAACCAATTCGGGGTTGGCACATGCATTTATGGCCGGTCTGGAAGCTTGTTTAGAAAATGGTGCGGACATCATTGTCAATACCGATGCCGACAATCAATACAGTGCAAGGGACATCCCCGCGTTGGCAACACCTATAATGGAGGGAACCGCAGATATTGTTGTGGGCGCCAGACCCATTGACCGCATCAAGCATTTTTCACCCCAAAAAAAAATGTTACAAAAGATCGGCAGTTGGGTGGTCAAAGCGGCCAGTCAAACCGACATTCCCGATGCGCCCAGCGGTTTTCGCGCCTTCAGCCGCGAGGCGGCCATGCGCCTGAATGTATTTAACCGATTTACCTATACATTAGAGACGATCATCCAGGCGGGGCAAAAACAGATGCCGATCACTTGGGTGCCCGTCGAGGTAAACAAGGAACTTCGCCCATCCCGGCTCTTCACCAGTATATTTCAATATTTGAAGAATAGCGTCAGTACCATTGTCCGGATTTTCGTCGTCTATAAACCGTTCAGATTCTTCATGACCATTGGTGCCATTCTGTTCCTATGCGGCTTTCTGGGCGGCATTCGGTTTTTGTATTTTTATATGAGCGGAAGCGGCTCCGGCCATGTCCAGTCCCTGATCCTGGTCTCCATTTTAATGGGGATTGGCTTTCAAACCATGATGGCAGCCTTTTTGGCCGATCTGCTGGCGGTGAATAGAAGATTGATGGAAGATCTGCAATACCGCATAAAAAAGCAGACTTGAACTTCCGGCACCAAGGACGACGATTAGCGCAGGAATCTTAATCCACACCGGATCGGTTAATCCGCCATCTCTAAAAGTTGAAACCGCAACGTCTTGCCCGACCCGAATCCAACTCATCCAATGATTGACAATATTTGTCACGATGAGCGTAAATTGTTCGGTATTTGACGCTCCCATCAGCCGCAGTTAATATTCACAGCGTTTTTTATTTAGTTTACGGGATGTTATAAATATGTTCCATATCGCAAGATATGGCACACCGTTTGCTATAATCCCTTTTTAACAGAAAATGCATGGCCAAGGAAGCGACATCGGGCACCCAACAGCCCATGAAACAAACTTCAAGTTAATGCATTTGTCACCATATAGAGGGAACCAACACCCAACATTTTTAACAAAGGAGATCCAGTATGCTACTTCAAAAATTAAGACCCCGAAAAGGCCAAAAAGGTTTTACCCTCATCGAATTGATGATCGTTATTGCCATCATCGGTATTCTGGCGGCCATCGCCGTGCCCCAGTTTTTGGCTTACCGCATCCGTTCCTACAACTCAGCCGCCAAAGCCGTTACCCATAACGTCAAGGCGGATGAAGGCAATCTCAATTCCGAGCTTGGACTTTACGGATCCACTGAAACCACTGCGGCAGAATTGGATGTAACAAATGGTACTTACGGTATAGCGGATACGAATGACCAACCTGCCATGCGCATTGCCGCTACCGCCACAGCTGCCGGTGCCAGATTGCATGGCGCCAATGGCGCTCGAGAAATGGCCGTCCCCATCGCCCTCGGCGACAACATGATCTGTCTTGCCAGTGACTCTGCAGGTGATCCGGATTCATTCGTTATAATTTCACGACACTTTAAAGGCGATACCGCCTACGGTATTGACTCCGACGTCGAGAATGTACTGTACACCGTATCCAACCCCAACTGGGTGAATCTGAATGGCCTGCAAAGCGCCGATTCCAATGTCGTGGCAGCCATTAACGAAGATGACTTCCAGGGCATTGATGGCGCTGGTGCGCCGGCCACATTATGGACGTCGTCCAACTAACACCTTTGCCTTAGGGTTGCGCATATCGCTTCATCTTCAAACTTCAAACCGCCGCAAGTCAATGACTTGTGGCGGTTTGCCTTGGCTCCGGCAGCATTCCCGGCAAGCGAAATCCAGCCCCGATCCAACGACCTGTTCGAACACTTTCCGTCATTTATCTCACCGGCCTCGATCACGCTGAAGCCCCTAAGCCCGCCTTTCACCCTGCCGGGAAAAAGCTTGATGAAACCCATCCTCATATGTTAAAAAAACAGCCAGTTGGCATATTTAGAACGCTTCGGTGACCACAGATTTTGATTTCGCGCAATACACAACATAGCGGGCCACAATGATCGCCATAAAATTTTCCGATGTAAGCAAAAGCTTTAAGCGCGGGTACAAACGAACCACAGTTCTTCACAACCTGACCTTGGAGGTTCAGGCGGGAGAGATATTCGGTTTTCTCGGTCCCAATGGGGCCGGCAAAAGCACTTCCATCAAACTGCTGCTAAATTTTATACGCCCGGATAGCGGCGAAATTCAGGTCGAGGAGCAAGTGGTTGGAAAAGACCGCTTTCAGGACCGCATCGGCTATCTTCCGGAGATTCCCTGCTTTTATGAAAACCTGACCGGCAGGGAGTTGTTGGATTTTGCCGGCCGTGCCCATGGCATGCACCGCACTGCCATTGAAGCCAGCGCCCACAAAGTGCTCCAGCGGCTCGATCTGGAAAGCGCCGGCCGCAACCGGGTCAAGACTTACTCAAAGGGTATGAAACAGCGACTGGGTCTGGCCATGACCTTAATTCATGACCCGGCGATCTATATCCTGGACGAACCCATGAGCGGTCTGGACCCCATGGGCCGCCGCTTGATCACCGATGTCATCCTGGAGTTGCGCGATCAGGGCAAGACGGTATTTTTCAGCTCGCACATTCTCAGCGACATTGAACGCATGTGTAATCGTATCGGCATCCTGGACCGGGGCAAGCTGCTGTTTTGCGGCAGGGTCACCGAATTTTCGACAAACGACGGTAATCTGGAAGATGGTTTCATTCGCCTCATCACCCAAGCAAAGGATGTGTAAATATGGCGAACGTGCTTTTGCTGGCAAGAATGACCTTCAAGGACAGTATTCGGCACAAGGCCTTGTACGGCATTTTCATCTTGGGGTTCCTTTTATTTAGCGCCAATATCATCGTAACGGGGCTGTTTACCTGGGAAGTGGGAAAAGTTGCCGTGGATGTGGGTTTGTCCGTGGTCTCGCTCTCCGGTTTGATTATCATCTTTTTTTTCAGCATCCATACCGTGTCCTATGATTTGGACCGTAAAACCATCTACCTGATACTGTCCAAACCCATCAGCAAGACTCAGTATATCCTGGGCAAGTACCTGGGATTGGCCGCTATCCTCATGGTCTCGAGCATGGTATTGGGGATCTGCGCCTATCTGTCGGTCAAGCTGGCCATCATGGGCAGCGAGGCCTGGATTCCTCAGAATTTCACTTGGTCTATTTTCTTCTTGAGTCTGGTCTATCAGACCCTGGCGTTGTTCATTGTCCTGTCCATCGCCTTTTTGTGCATCAGCGCCACGACCCACCCATTCACCGCCATACTGCTGTGCATGATGATCTATTTTATCGGCCAAAACGTCGAACGCGTTGTCAATATCATGGTTCGCAACAAGACCTTTGTGGACAACCCGGTTTTGTTCAAATTCGCCAAAACCATCTCGTGGGTATTTCCCAATTTGGCCGCACTGGACCTCAAAACCAGTGCCGCTTACGGGTTGGCCACCGACACGGCCTACCTGATATGGACAGGCTTTTACGGTATCAGCTATGTACTGATCTGTTTATTGGGCTCCATTCTGATTTTTCAAAGGCGTGAACTGGGATGAAAACGCGGACCCTAGCCGCTTTGCTTGCCATGTTGCTCGTTGCTGCAGCGGTGCAGTATGTCAGCCGCACGAGAGTGGACCGCCTGCGTCAACCGGTCGGCCTGAACTTCAAAGCGCCTCAACTGATGCTGTCGCCGGATATCGCACAAGTTGTGGCGGGTGAATTCAACGGCCTTCTGGCAGACTATATCCTCCTGGAAATCGGCTCATTTGTCGGCAGTGACACGAAGACCACAAAAAGTGACTATCAAAGCATTTATCACGCAATGAAGCTGGCCCTGGTTCTCGACCCCTATTTTCAGCAAACTTACCTCCTGGTACAAGGTATCCTTCCCTGGCGCGCCCATATGATCGACGAATCCCTTGAGTTGCTGAATATTTCCAGAGCGCATCGTCCATGGGATTGGCGGCCGGGACAATATTTGGGATTTAATTACTACTATTTCAAAAACGATTATGCCAAAGCATCAGAGGTTTTTCTAGAGACCGCCCAAATCAAGGGGGCTCCGGTACTGTTGGCGGTACTGGGCGCCCGTCTTGCGATGAAAGGGCAGCAAACCGCAGCGGCCATTGCCATGCTGAAGCATATGCTGAAAAACAGCGAGATGGCCGATGCCGACCGCCTGGAAGTCGAGCAGCGATTGAACGCTTTAACAGGTGTTCTGGTGATAGAAAAGGCCCTTGCACAGTACCAGGCAGCCACCGGCCGCTACCCTGCCGAGCTAGAGACGCTCGTTAGACGGGGTATCATCCAATCCATACCGTCCAACCCCTACGCGGATCGCTTCTATTACGACCCGGAAAGGGGCCGCGTGTTTTTCGATCAAACCCAGATCAAAACGCAAAAGAGCCAATAATCTTTTAGAAGTGGTTTCAAAACCTTCAATCGGGTCCGAAATCAAGGCCGGTTGAAGATTTAAACCGGAGAAATATTTTACTATTTTGAGGCTTTAATTCTGAAGTCCAACACTAAGTTTGGGTTCGAGGGGAGGTTTTGAAATTACGACTAGGATTTCCAAGGACCGGTGGCCGGTTCCGGGAATACCAGAAAGCGCCGGCCCATGAAATTGAGCAAAAACAAAGCCAGGGTGGCGATGATTTTGGAAAGGCCCGGCGGTGCACCGATAGTGATAAAATATTGGGTGATCCAAAGGTCGCATCCACCCAGAATCGCCACTGTTATGAGATAGATCATCACTTCCGTCAGAGAGTGCCAACGGGCTCGGTGTCGAAATAAGATCAACACGCATAGCATGTAGTTGACGATGGCGGCGGTGATGAACGCGATGGGGGCGGCAAGCCCGGTTGACACATTGATACCCATCAGGGAAATGAACACTAAAAAATTGACCAGCGCTGCCGCAGCACCGATATTCAGGTAAATCAGAAGCTGGATGGGCAGCGGGGCGCGGTGGGCATTATATCGCAGAATGCAATAGAGCGCCCTGAAGCCATCTCTGGCCCCAATTTTTTTTCCCTCCGCGTAGGTTCGGCCATAATAAGATATTCCCATCTCATAGATACGCAGGCGCATTTGGGCAATCTTGGCTATAATTTCAGGCTCAAATCCAAAACGATTCTCCTGAATATCGATGGCCTGGATGACTTCTGTGCGAAAAACCTTATAACAGCTCTCCATATCGGTCAGGTTCAGATCGGTAAACATGTTGGACAACAATGTCAGAAAACGGTTGCCCACGGCGTGCCAGAAGTAAAGCACCCGGTGGGTGCCAGCTGACAGGAAACGCGACCCCAAGACCACATCCGCCTTTCCCTGAATCAATGGCACGATGAGTCGTTTAAGCTCTTGGGGGTCATACTCCAGATCGGCATCCTGAACCGCTGCAAAGTCTCCACCGGCCATCTTAAAACCGGTGCGCAAAGCGGCCCCTTTACCATAGTTTTTTTCGTGTCGCACGACGGTGATCTCCTGATGCGACTGTTCAAGCTCAACCGCAACGGCGTGGCTGTTGTCGGTGGAATGATCATCGACAATGATCAATTCGAGCTCTAAATTCGCATCGGCAATTTCCAGCACCCCTTCAACGCAGCGCTTCAATGTGTGTGCTTCATTGTAACAAGGAATCACGACACTTAATTTTGTGATTCGACTGTTAGATCCTGCGCCCATAAGTGCCTTTTGCATGTCGATATAAACACTCTTTGCCAATCTCAGAACAACACCCAACCCTGATAAAATATCAGCGTCAATTTTATCCTATATCTCCTGTGGCGCCACACCCAATGAACGGTTAGGATTTGATATCCAGCTTGTCCAGCCGGTAGCGAAAAGAACGGAAGCTAATCCCCAGAAGATCCGAGGCCTTGTTTTTATTGCCGTTGCTGCACTCCAGGGCCTTGGTCAGGTAAGAGCGCTCAATTTCCGCCATGATATCGTCCAGGGAGACGCCGCGGGAGACTTCATCCAGGTCAAAGCGCTTGTTCTGGACCCCTTCGATCCAGCGGCGCTTATGAATGGACATGGCCAGGCTGTCGGGCAAAAGGATATTAGTGCTGGAAAGAGCCACCGAGCGCTCGATGAGGTTTTCCAGCTCGCGCACATTGCCGGGAAAGTTGTACTTTTTCAGCAGATCGATGGCGTAGGAAGAGACCTTGCTCACCTCCTTGCCCATCTCTTTGGCGTATTTTTCAATGAAATGCTGGGTCAGCGGTTTGAGATCACCCCGGCGTTCACGCAGCGGCGGCACTTTGATCTCGATGACATTGAGACGATAAAACAGGTCTTCGCGAAAGTTGCCGGCGATCACTTCGTCCTCCAGCAGCTTGTTGGTGGCGGATAAAATCCGGATATCCACATGCACATCCTGTGTGCCGCCCACGCATCTAAAAACCCGCTCCTGCACGGCGCGCAGCAGCTTGACCTGCATGGGAATGCTCAACTCGCCCACTTCATCCAGAAAAATGGTTCCTCCGTCGGCCGCCTCCAGCAGCCCTTTCTTATCCTGACTGGCCCCGGTAAAGGCGCCCTTTTTGTGGCCGAAGAACTCGCTCTCCACCAGGGTTTCCGGCATCCCGCCGCAATTGATGGGGATGAAAGGGTTGTCGACGCGGTCGCTGTTTTCGTGAATGGCCCTCGCGATCAGCTCTTTGCCGGTGCCGCTTTCGCCGGTGATCAAGATGTTGGTGCGGGTTTTGGCCACCTGGCGCACCATTTGGTAGATGTGCTGCATGCGCGGGCTGTTGCCCACGATCTTGCCGAAATGAACGGTCTTTTTAAGTTCGGCTTCAAGGATCTCCCGTTCGACATCCAAGCTTTTGCGGTCCAGCGCATTGGCGATGGTCTGGGATAGTTCTTCATTGTCGAAGGGTTTGGGGACATAGTCATAGGCGCCGTCGTTCATGGCTTCGACGGCGGTTTCGGCACTGGCATAGGCGGAGATCATGATCACCAGGGCCTGGCTGTTTTTTTGCTTGGCCGCCCGCAGCACTTCGATACCGGTAATATCGCCCAAGCGAATATCGCACAGAATCAGATCATAATCGGATTCGGCAATCATCGCCACGGCTTTGTTGCCGTTTTCCGCTAAAGAGACCGTATAGCCCATTTTAGTCAGCATATACTCCAGCAACTCGCGCATGCTGCGCTCATCGTCCACCACCAGAATGTGTCCATCAGAAGTTGTCATGATCCGTCCGTTTGAGATGCATTGATGCTCGATTGAATTGGAATCGCACCCATCCTTGACTTAAAACCTAACCTGCCCGGCTTTTGGCTTGGCCAAGCCGGGAACCTAAAACCCGCCCTCTTTATAGGTAATGCGACCCTTCAAAAGGGTCATCACGGCTTTGCCCTTGAGTTCCCACCCGTCAAAAGGGGTGTTGCGGCTGCGGGACTTGAGTTGATCGGCTTGCACCGTAAATACGCGCTTCGGATCGATCAGGGTCAAATCCGCCGGCAGACCGACCCGCACACCGCATTCAAGGCCCAGAATACGCGCCGGTGCCAGGGTCATGCGTTCAATCAAGGTCTGGATCGTCAGTACCCCCTGGTCGACCAACTGCAGGCCCAAAGGCAGCGCCGTTTCCAATCCGATGATCCCGTTGGCGGCCCGATCGAATTCGACGGCCTTCTCCGTTGCGGCATGGGGGGCATGATCGGTGGCCACTACATCGATGGTGCCGTCCTTCAAGCCGGCGTGGACCGCTTCCCGGTCAGCGTCGGCACGCAAAGGGGGATTCATCTTGGCGTGCGTGTCATACCCTTCGACGGCGGCGTCGGTCAGCGTAAAATAGTGGGGGGCCGTTTCAGCCGTCACGGCAATGCCGTCGGATTTGGCGCGCCGGATCGCCGTTACCGACTCCCGGGTGCTGACATGGGCAATGTGCACCGGAACACCGGTCAAGGCCGACAAGGCGATGTCGCGCATCACCATGACGCTCTCCGAGGCATTGGGGATGCCGGCCAGTCCCATGCGGGTGGCCAGGGCACCTTCGTTCATGACGCCCCCATCGGCCAGGTGGAGATCTTCACAGTGGGCGATGACGCGCAAACCGAATCCGGAAGCATACTCCAATGCACGCCGCATCAACTGGCCGTTCATCACCGGCAACCCGTCATCGGTTACAGCGATGGCGCCGGCGGCTTTCAGTTCGCCGAATTCGCTGAGCTGTTCCCCGCCAAGACCCTTGCTGATGGCCGCAACGGGATAGATCCGCACCAAACCCGCTTCAGCCGCTTTTTGCAGGATATATTCGGTTACGGCCGCATCGTCATTCACCGGATCGGTGTTGGGCATGGTACAAACGGCCGTAAACCCGCCCGCCGCGGCGGCCCGGGATCCTGTGGCAATGGTCTCTTTGTACTCTTGACCCGGTTCCCGAAAATGAACATGCATATCGATCAACCCGGGCGTAAGCCACAAACCGTCTGCATTAATGGTTTTATCGCCGGGGCGTGCATCAAGGGTATTGGCAGATTGCACCGCCTGGATGCGTCCTTTTTCAACCCGCACATCACAGCAATCGTCCGTGGTGCCTGGATCGATCACCCGGGCGTTTTTAATCAGCATCGGCACTGCGACTTCCTCCTGCCACCAGATACAATAACGCCATGCGCACGGCAACCCCATTGGTGACCTGGTCCAGAATCACCGCAGCGGGACCGTCGGCGACCTCCGAGGTAATTTCAACCCCGCGATTCATGGGACCGGGATGCATGATCACCACATCTTTTTTGGCCTGCTCCAACACCTCTGCGTTTAATCCGAAAAAACGCGCATATTCGCGTTCGCTGGCCATCAAGAATTTTTTCTGGCGTTCTTTTTGGATACGCAGCATCATAATGACATCAGTGCCCTCCACTGCAGCTGCCAGGGAAGGCGCCACCGTTACCCCCAGGGTTTCAATGCCGGTCGGCATCATGGTGGGCGGTCCGGCCAGCACCACCTGGGCCCCCATCTTGGTCAGTCCTTCACAATTGGAGCGGGCCACCCGGCTGTGGGCGATGTCGCCGATAATCGCCACCTTGAGCCCTTGCAGGGTGCCTTTGTACTGACGAATGGTCAGCATATCTAGCAGTGCCTGGGTAGGATGGGCATGGGTGCCGTCCCCGGCATTGATGACCGCCGCCTGAAGCTGACGTGCCAGCATGTTTGGGGCACCCGCATAGGCATGGCGCAGCACCACCACGTCGGGTTTCATGGCTTCAATGTTTTTGGCGGTGTCCAACAGGGTTTCGCCTTTGACTAAACTGCTGGTGCTGGCGGATATGGAAAGGCAGTCGGCGCTGAGCCGTTTGGCGGCAATATCAAATGAGAGCTTGGTGCGCGTGCTGGGTTCGTAGAAAAACAGCACCACGGTCTTGCCCCTCAGGGTGGGAACTTTTTTAATCGACCGTTCGGATATCTCTTTCATATGCTCGGCGGTGTCCAGAATCAATTCAATCTCTTTTGCCGTCAACGAGGCGATATCCAGGATATCTTTTTGATCCAGCGCCATGTCGCTACCTGTTTACAAGTAAAAAAGTTCGTGTGGTGGGGTATGTTTCCTTCTTCGTTTTTATTGCAAGGTTAATGTATCATATTTCCCAGTCGAGACCAACGTACCCCAAAAGACCGTTTTTTGTCCCACGACCAATAGATCATAAAGGCCCTGCCTCGAATGGCTGAGACATCCACAACCCCCCAAAATCGGCTGTCGTTGCTATTATCACGGTTATCGCCCATGGCAAAAAGCTTACCCTCAGGAACCAAAAAAGCGTTCATATTGTCGCGGCATCCCCCATCGGGTATACTTGTCAATGGGTTACCCCGGCATTCACTTCTAAAAGGAAATATCTGCGGATCGTCATGCAAAGTAAAGCCATCTTCCTGGGCCTTGCCGTTGACATAAACCTTTTTATTGCGAATCTCAATTCTGTCACCACCGATCCCAACGACCCGTTTGATGTAGTCTTTGCTGGGATCTTTGGGATAGCGAAACACGATAATCTCCCCCCGCTGTGGATCTCTAACGGGAATAAGGGTCTTCTGTGTCATGGGGATTTTGATCCCATATATAAATTTGTTGACCAAGATATAGTCCCCCACCAGCAATGTGTTCTGCATGGAACCGGTGGGTATTTTAAAGGCCTGCACCACAAAGGCCCGGATAAAAAGCGCCAAAAGAATGGCAATCACAATGGCTTCAATGTTCTCTCGTAATTTGCCTTTGGGTGCTTTGGATGGCGCCGGGGTTGCTTTCGTAGAATCTGATTTCAATTGTTTCACCAACCTTTGCATAATTTTTATGACACACAACTCACAGGCAGATGTGTTTCAGCTTATGGTCAAGATCACCATCCCCACACGCAGCACGATGTTGGTCATTAGCCCGGCCGCCACATCATCCATCACCACACCCCAGCCGCCACTGAGCTTTCTTTCCAATTGCCGTGCCGGAGGGGGCTTGACGATATCAAATATCCTGAACAAAAAAAAACCGGCCAGGCCGGTTGTCCATGTCAGCGGCATGCCGAGCAGCGCAACGCACATACCGGCGATTTCATCGATCACGATGCATCCGGGGTCCTTGGCGCCCAGCTGTTGTTCGACCAGGTGTGCTGCCCAGACCGCCCCTAGAATAAGCAACACGGTCACGAGCAGGGCCATGGGTAGACTGAGCTTTGACAGCACGTAAACGATGGGAAAGCCGACCAAGGAGCCAAATGTACCGGGAGCAAAGGGTATCTTTCCAACATAACCGCCAGTGGCCACAAACATAGCGGCATGTTGTTTCAAAATCATGGCACGTCTCTATAATTTGGCATGGGTTTTGTCAAGCTGTTGTTGATGCCAAATAGGTGCAACCACAAGATTTTTTCACACCTTCGCTTTTCCATTCAGCGGATCAGCCGTTCTTAAAATAATCGCATATACATCCCGCAGGGAGAGACCTTTGGATTCAGCAATCTGTTTGCAAACCTCAAACTCGGGAATAATGCGGCTGCTGCCATCCATCTGGGTTACCTGCTTGACCACTACGTCGCCAAAGGCTGTAGACACCTGGATGGAGTTGCGCTCAACGGCGGTGCGAAAGACGTCGTAAAACCGAACGCCCAGAGAAGTGGTCTCTGCCAAAATGCAATTCACGATCGCTGTGCGATGATGGGGCCGGCACAGCACTTGGACCAAAGTGCCCGGCCGGTTCTTTTTCATCTGCACAGGCACCCAATGCAGATCCAGTGCACCGTTTGCAAAAAGTTTGTCCATCAAATAGCCAAAAAACTCCGGATTCATGTCGTCGATACTGGTCTCGACCATCACCAGTTTTTCGGTGCTGGACTGCGCTGAAATCTGCCCCAGAATGATGCGCAGCAAATTGGGTTGGTGGGTCAATTGACGGGTTCCGGCGCCATAGCCGATTTTCTCAACCTGCATGGCCGGTAGATAATCATAATTATGAGTCAAAGTGGCGGCAATGGCCGCCCCGGTGGGTGTGACCATCTCCTGGTCCAGCAAACCGTCATGCACCGGAATGCCCCTGAGTATCTCCAGGGTGGCCGGTGCCGGCACAGGCAGCGTGCCGTGTTCACAGCGAACAAATCCATGTCCCAAAGGCAACGGCGAGCACACCACCTGATCCACACCCAGGTATTCCATGCCCAGGCAAGCCCCCACAATGTCCACAATGGCATCCATGCTGCCCACCTCGTGAAAATGGACCTTCGCTTTGGGCACGCCGTGAATGACCCCTTCGGCCGTGGCGATCTTGTCAAAAACAGCCAGGCTTTGTTCTTTGACCCATTCAGAATAATGGCTATTTGACAGCAGGGCTTGAATGTCACCATAGTGTCGATGGTGATGGCTCTCGGACACATCTACCACTGCTTGTATGGCGGAGATCCCATGACATACCACGGGTCGTGCTTGGATATCGAAACCGTCCAACGGCATCCGGGCCAGCTCTTTTTTCAGCCATACCGCCGGTACCCCCAAATGCATCAGGGCCCCCAATGTCATATCACCGCTGATACCGGAAAAGCAGTCGAAATAGGCCAACATGGTCAGATTGCCTCCTGCGGGTGGCTCTGTAATTGACGAACAAGCCGTGTTTTAAAACAAGTTGACAAAACTTGGCAACAGTTTAAAATTGAGCTGATTTTTAATGCGGAAGTGGACGGCTATCTGGTGTGGCCCCTGGTCTTCAAAACCAGTGTGGCGGGCTAATACCCCGCTGGGTGGGTTCGATTCCCATGCACTTCCGCCATTTTTTTCTAAATTAGATTCCTTGCAACCTGCAAACCCGCTTCAAACAGTTGCGGATAATATCAACCATAAAAATTAAAAAAACAGGAAAATAGAAAAGCCTCATGATTTTCATGGGGCTTCTTCATTTTAAAGCACCTAATGATCGTGCAAGAACGGTAGGTGGCATCCTGATTCTGTTTGTCCTGCCAGATCTCCCATATGCCGGCAAATGCAAAGGGCAACCCATCCGAGGTAGTGATGAACAACGGCTGTTTCTGCCCTTTTTTTCCTTTCCATTCATAAAAACCATCGGCCAGGATCAGGCAAAAAGGGCAAGTCTACGTTTGACCCCTTGGAGAACAAAGGAGCCTCAGAATACAGACAGAACAACGGTATCCAAAATTTTCAACAAAAGATTGTAATATTATAGTGTTAGGAAACACTGACAAGCATCTGCAAAGGTGCAGATCAAGGGGGCTTTTTAGCAAGGTTTAAAAGTGATTGATCGGATGTGAAACATATTGCTATAAGTATTGTATTCGGCAGTGTCATTTCCCATCAAACAGAAATAACTACCTGTTTTTAGGAGAATGATGATGAATGTCAGAACGCCTCTCCTTGTATTGCTGGTAGCCCTTACTACATTCTGCACCCAAAAAAAGCTCGATGCCTCAGGTGATGAGCCTGCGAAGACAGCCGGGTTGTTAAAAAACAAATATGATGTGATGATCATAGTGGACACCATTGATGACTGGTCCTCGGGAATCAGGGACGGTTTTAGAGAAACATTAAGTAAATCCCTTGCTGAGCGTCACAAAAAGGTCACCTATACGGTCATCGATACCGAGTTGA
>JBNLFN010000024.1:0-10471 GCA_050305555.1 Desulfobacteraceae bacterium
ACCATGGGGATGATATTTACCAATGGTGTCACCCACGATGCGGGCCGATTTCTTATAGGCCTTGTTGTAATCATTTCTCAACTCCCGCATGGCGTAAAGCACGCGCCGGTGAACCGGCTTCAGGCCATCACGCACATCGGGCAGTGCCCGGCCGATGATCACGCTCATGGCGTAATCGAGGTAGGACTTCTTCATCTCCTTTTCAATGCTGATCACAGCCATTGAATCTTCGCTTGTCATACACTTGCCCTTTCCACAATTAAGCTAAATATTGCCCGCGCAACATCAGGGTAAACGCAGCACAACTCATGACGAGGTGGGTCCCCTGTCTGTCTCAACGAATTGTTGATAGTTGGCGCGATAGATTTCAGCGAGGGTTAAAAACCCAGTAACGACCAAAGGACCGTAGATTATGCCCAGAATACCGAACAACTTCAATCCGCCAATAATGGCAAAAAATACTATCAAAGGGTGCATCTTGACCCGTTGCCCTACCAATTTGGGCTTAAACACATATTCGGTTCCCATTGACAGGATGATATAAAAAACCACAAAAAATATACTGGCGGCGATACGGCCTTTGATAAAAAGATAGAGCGCCGTGGGCAGCAGAACCACCCCGATGCCGATAATGGGCAAGAAAGCCAAAAAACCCATGATCACACCCCACAGAAAAGCCGATGGCAGCCCAAAGAACCAAAACATCAGTCCACCCAAACTCCCTTGAATCAACCCACCCAAGCCATTGCCGATCAGCATGGCGCCGGCCATATCATTAAACTTGTCAATCAGTTTCCACTCCTGATCAGAAGGCAATGGCGAAAGGTCGATAATGAAGGCGACCAGATGATGACCATCGATGAGCAAGAAGTAAATCACCATCAACATGAGAATAAAGTTGACCACAAAGGCAAGGGTGTTTGAAGCAATCGCACGTGCCTGGTCATAGAGGTAAAAACCTACAAATTTCGCCACCTCCGATACGTTTTGTTTAATCTCGTCGCCGGTCACTTCAAGATTAAAATTGACCAACACCTCATTGACCCGATCCAAGACCTGGGTCTCTTGCAGCAAGGTGTTGATCTGCTCGCTAATGGCTGCGCCTTTGGCCATTTGATACAAGCCAAAGGCCTGTTGGGTTAGGCTGCCCACAAAAAAAACAATGGGAACAAACAAAAGAAAAAAAATCAAAAAACAGGTGATCAAGGAGGCGGTAGACGATTTGATTTTAGGGTGTTGCTTGATCAACCGGCAAAACGGATAAAAGATGCCGCTAACCACAGCTCCCATAATCAAAATCGATAGGAAAGGAAACAGCAACCAGCCCAATAAGAATATGGACCCAATAAAACAGGCCAAAAAAAACCACAGCATGGGTTTTTTAGCATCGAGCTCACCCATTGTGCCTCCCAAAGACGCGGATCAAACCAAATAAAATGAAGCCAAGTGTGTGTTGAGCGCATTGAACCTGAAGCGCAAGTCATCCACCTTGCACAACTATGGTATTGGTCAAAGGGGGACCCCGGGAATAGGCCGGAATGCGTTGCGGCCAGGGGTGAATTCACCTTTTCAGGCATTGGCGCCTACTGCTGTGATCGGACGGCAATTGGTCCGATCCTATGGCATGCCTTAACGACTGACCATAGCGCCGGCAACCAATAAAAGCAGCGCCTCGTATATCCACATGGGGGTGAGTGAGCCAAATACGGCATAAACAATACCGCCACCGATAATGGCTGGCACACCAAAAAAGACCAAAGTACCCAAACGTCGACTGATATCCATTACAAATTCCTGATATTTAATGTATTTACAGGGTTAAGGATTTGCCGGCAAAGCCCTCCCGGCACGGCCCCCCGAATCGGACCGCTGACCACCTCAGATTGTCGTTTGGGAGGGTCTCAACCCCGATCCATTGTGGAGCCAGTTTTAGCAATAACTCTCTTAAATGTAAAGCGAAAAAGCACCGCCGCCATTATCCTCAAACACCTATTATACACAGCAAAGGAAGCCTTCTCGGTGTATTCGATCCTTTGTAAGCGACCGCTCCACAAGGCAGGTCAAATGGCACACACCTATTGCGCAATCCGCTGACATGATTTAGGGTTTGTGTGGCGTTGCGGCAGACTGAAACGCAATTTAGAATCGATGATACGTCCGAAAACATAACTTCTATCTCAAAAATCGTTTTGCAGCCGCTATTATACAATGATCCCCAAGGACCCATACAAGGTACCGAAAATCCATGTGCTTAATCCTATTTTCCTACAAGTGCCATCCCAAATATCAATTGGTTTTGGCTGCCAACCGGGATGAGTTCTACGAGCGACCCACCGCGCCCTTGGCCTATTGGCAGGACCATCCCCAAATCCTGGCCGGTCGAGACTTACAAGTTGGGGGAACATGGATGGGGATAACCCAATCCGGACGCTGGGCAGCCATTACCAACTATCGTGAACCCGGGATTCATCAATCAGAAATCCGCTCCCGAGGATTGCTGGTGGCCGATTTTCTATCCGACACCACAGCGCCTTCACACTACCTGAAACGCATTCAAGCCCATGCAGATCAATACAATGGTTTTAACTTGCTGATGGGCAATTCCGCCAAATTGCATTACTGCTCCAATCGAGGCAAACGGCCGACACCCCTGCGCCCCGGTGTCTATGGTTTGAGCAACCACCTGTTGGACACCAATTGGCCCAAAGTACGACGCGCCAAAGACCAATTGTCCGCATTGAATCCTTATGAAGGAGACCGCTTGACGGATAAATTGTCTGAATTATTACAAGACCAGACGACCGTGGCAGACCACGCGCTGCCCGACAGCGGTGTAGGTCTGGAGTGGGAGCGCCTTTTGGCGCCCATTTTTATCACCAGCCCCACCTATGGCACCCGCAGCTCTTCCATATTGCTCATCGATTATGACGGCAACGTTCAATTCAGCGAGCTGACCTGGCAGGCAGCGCAATCCACGCCCCAACTCAAAGAAAGGCTTCAGTTCTGCTTCACCATTGATTCACGAGTACGTTAGGAAAATAGGTGCTCTAAAGGCAAGTACGCGGCTGCCGGTGGTGCGAAAAAATCGCAAAGATAGCCGACCACACCCCAAACAGCCACCCGCGCCCCCCTATAAATAGCCTGCTTGTTCTCTGCTACCAGTTGCGGATCGGTGGGGGTCTCCGATGTCTCGACAAAAACGACACCCAGCGGCTCAATCTCCCGTTGACGCATGGATTCGATAGAGAGCAAAGTATGGTTGATGGTACCGAGACCGGGGCGCGCCACCAACAAGGGTCGGCACGCAAACATTGCGATCAAATCGACCATCATTCGATCATCGGTCACCGGCACCAGCAGACCGCCGGCAGCTTCAACCACCAGCGGTGCATGCTGTTTTCGATGTCCCGCGATCCGGCGTCGAACTGCTGCCAGGCCAATGTTGTCGTCTGCCGCTCGTGCGGCATAATAGGGTGCCTTGGGACTGGGGTGACAATAGATCATGGATTGGGCTGGGTCTTGATTCTCAAGCGCAGCGGTGTATGCATAGACGAACCTGGCATCGCTATCTTTGTCGTAAGGGGTCTTGCAACCGGTTTGGAACGGTTTTAAATAAAACGGCTGATAGCCCTTAGCAAAAAACAGTTGCATGAGCAGCAGTGAGATCACGCTTTTGCCCACACCGGTATCCGTACCCACCACTATGATATCGTCAATGGTTTTCATAAACCTCTCGGATAGATTCAATTAATTTTTCGATATCTTTTTGGGTGTGTAGCGCGGTCAAACTGATTCGCAAAATCGATTGTTGCAGCGGAACGGTGGGATAGCGGGCCGGCAATATAAAAATACCTTTGGCCAAAAGGCTTTGGGCCATTTCAAAGCAGAGCGCTTCATCTCCAATTTTCAGGGCCAATATATGTGCATCGCCCTGAACTTCATAGCCCTCTTGCTGCAATGCCTTTTTGCACCAGCGACTTAGATCGCCCAAATGGCGGCGCTCCTGTTGACAGTCACCCACCAAGGTTAGTACATCCAACGCTGAAGCGGCATGGGCCTCGGGTAAAGCAGTAGTATAAATCTGGGGCGATGCAAAATTTAACAAAAACGGTTTGAGTTCCGCTGGCATCAATACAAACGCACCAAACAATCCGAGGGCTTTGCCAAAGGTTCCCACGGCCACATCCGCCATATCCGTGGCCACCCCACGGCCGCCAGGACCTAAAACCCCAAAGGCGTGTGCTTCATCCACCACACAAAAAAAGTCATAGCGTTGCTTGAGTGCCATCAGCCCCAACACATCCAGGCCATCGCCATCCATGCTGAAAAGCGACTCGGTAACCACACCGACTTGATCGGTCTGCGCTTCCAGCCGTTTTTCCAAATGTGAAAAACAATTGTGATTGAACCCATGTGCAGTGGCGCCGCTGAGTGTCAGACCCTTAACACTGCTGGCGTGGATGTGTTTGTCAAAAACCACTGTGTCGCCCGGTTCAAAGAGGGTGGCCAGCACTGCGATATTGGCCTGATAGCCGCTGGGAAAAAACAGGGCATCCGCATAGCCAAAATAATCAGCATATGCCTTTTCAGCCTCTTCAAACAGGGCAAAGTTGCCCGAAACCAGCCGCGACGATGAGGACGAACCGCCGTAACGGGCAAAGTTATCTGCCACCTTACGATGCAGTTCACGGCAAGCACCCAAACCCAAATAATCATTCGAAGCAAAGTTAAGCAACCGGGCACCCTTGATATAGATGTGTTTGCCTTCCCGTTTATCGATGGGTGCGGGATTGCGGTACAGGCCATTTTGGCGTTGCACCTTCAATTTAAGCTGATAGCGTTGTACGAACATGGTTACAATCGTTTCCGGTGAAAAGGTTTTAGACTACCGATGACTCAATTGGTCGAACCAGCGTTGATAATGGACCTGCAAAAGGTCTTTTTGAAATCGGTCATCATACGGCGCTGTCCCGATGAGCAGTTCGGCCGTCAGGATCGCTTGATGATCTCCCTGGAGTTTCGTGGTGTAATCAAACGCACTGTTGCTTTGGCTGTTTAATCTGACCTGTACGCAAAATGAGCCCTCCAGACAATCCATATCCGGCAAATCACATCGGGTCACTTTCAGCAAAAAAGCATGGCGCTGGAAATGCAATCGGTGGCGAGTATGCAGCGCGCCGAGTTGCGCCATGGCCTCAACACCATGGAAAAGCGGCGCGCGCTCAAACTGGACCGTTGCAACCATTGCAGTACGCCTCACATCAACGAGGCGCTCTAAAAATAGAAAATCCGTTAAACCACTGTGGAAAATCAAATCTGTCATGGCCGAATCACCAGTGCGGCATTCTGACCGCCGAAACCGAAATTCTGTATAACCAGTGGCCCCTTTTTCAGATCGATTGCAGCGACCCGATAATTAATCGCTGGATTGCATGGGGTCTCTAAATTTCGAATATGCGGCCAAACACCGGTCTGTAGAGCAATCAAGCAAAGTGCCAATTCTACAGCGCCGCATGCAGATGCCAGGTGTCCGATCCACGATTTCAAAGCCAGCACCTGGGGACCTGTGCCCCTAAACAAACGTTCAATTAGGTTCGCTTCCACATCATCATTCAGCGGGGTACCGGTGCCATGAGCAGACAATATCTCGATTTGCCGTGGCGTCATATTCGCTTCAGCCAACGCGGCTCGCACTGCCTTTTCCGCCCATATCCCCTCGGGTTGTGGAGCCGTCATGGCATGCCCATCCAAGGTGGCGCCATAGCCACAGATCTTTGCCATAGCCGTGGCGTTACGTGCTTTGGCATGCTCGGCCGATTCCAAAACAAAAAATGCCCCCCCCTCACCGGGGATTAACCCTTGACGCAGTTGATCAAAAGGTCGACAAGCTTTGCAAGGTTCAAGGACGCCACTATACAATGCCCCCGCCTTTTTGTAGGCCAGCAATGCACCCCGACTGAGACGCGAATCACCCCCACCCGCCAGGGCCAAATCGAGATACCCGTCTTTGATCTTTCGATAGGCCTCCCCAACGGCCTGCAACGATGCAGCGCATGCCGTACCCAGTGTTAAATTTTCTGCATGGCTGTGGATCAATTGCGCAATGGTCGAAGCCGCGGTGTTGGGCAGAAACCGCAAAATCCACATTGCGGTCAGCTGATCATCGCCGATGCGGCCACCCGAAATCTCAGGACATTCGCCACCGATATCAAGATTGGGGCCCGTCCCCACGAATATACCGGCTTCTGCGCATTGCTGGGGCTTTAGGCGGGCATGTCGAACCGCCTGGATCGCTGCAGCAGCCGCCATAGCGGCACCACGATTGAGATAGCGCAGGTTTTTATGGCGGCCTGTGTATGCGCGAACCTCAAAATCCTTAACCGGGGCGACGACAACATGAGGGTCGGTCACAGCATATTCAAAGGTAACCCGTTCAGCTTTTATGCTTTCCGCAATTGCAGGGGGATTGTCGCCAAGCGAACTGATCACACCCAAGCCGGTAATAACGACGGATCGTGCCATTTAGATCACCCTATAGATATCTTCCAGGGGCATGCGCGGGGTGGGCCGGGGTTGTTCGTCGGGAAACCCAAGGGTCACGAAGCACTTGATCCGGATATCTTTTAGATCCAGCAATTTTTCTGTGTCTTGAATAAACACCAACGGAGCCGTCAGAATGCAACTGCCAACACCCAGGGTTTGGGCGTTGAGTATCAACCCTTTGAGGGCCAGACCGACGGTGATATCCAGGTCGCTGGTTTGGCGACAGTCGCGGTCCAACAGACCGGCTTCGACCAAACGCTGGGCAAAGCCGGTGGTGGTTGTGCTCACACCCACTGCCAGAAGAACCGGCGCGTCATACATAAATTCAGCATAACGCCGGTAGGCATTGATCCAGTTGCGCAATCGTGCCGGTCCATCGGCAGCTTTGTGTTGAGCGATAAAGCGTGCATGGCCGTCAACAAAAGCCGCCCGGAGCTTATCCCGGATTGCCGTCGAGTCGAGGCGCACATAACGCACCGGCTGACTATTGGACGGCGAAGGGGCCTGGTGGGCACACCCCACCATCTGCCTGATCCAATGGTCGGGCAGCGGTGTGTCGCGGTATTTTCGAATGCTGCGGCGCTCATGGATCAGGCGCATCAGCACTTGTGTCGCAGACGGGGTTATGCTGCTTTTAGGGATCTCATCTGCCATTGGACATATGCCACGATGTCTTGGGTCTGGATCACCGGTCCGCCCTCAAGATCTGACAGAATCGATTCCAGACGATGCTTGGGTAAAAAATCATATCGCGCCTGCAACATATCAAGGGGCGCCCTTTGCTCCGCCTGGGCTTGGGCCAAGTGAAGTCGAAGGTTGCGCAAAAAGAGCGTATCGTCATGCACCGGAATTTTAAAACGTGCATTCAACGCCACAGCCAGTTCCAGAAAATCAATGGACTCTGCCCCTAACTCCCTCACCAGGTAGCTCTGCGGTGTAACCGCGTCGGCCTCAACATCCAACAGGGTGGTCAATATCTCTCTGACTTGTTCAAATAACTCCAATTGTCTTTCCTTTTTATGCAACTGTGGGGTCTATTTCCCAGCGGACAAGCCCCCGTCCATGGTGAGCACCGTGGCATTGAATCCCACGGCACTATCCGAAAGCAGGAATAATATGGCATCGGCTACCTCAGCGATGGTCAGAGTTCGGCCCAAAGGCACTCTGGCCGTCGCCTGAGCACCTTCTCTTTTTAAAAAACGCCGACCGCGACCGGCATCGATATAGCCGGGTCGCAGCGTAACCGTCGTAATACCACGGCTGGCCAACTCAAGGCCCACATTACGGTACAGGGCCTCGGCGGCGCACTTGGCTGCAGCGTAGAAGCCCTGTCCGGCATTGGGCCGCCCGGCAGCCGCTGAAGAGATGTAAACCATACGCCCATGTCCCTGGGCCAACATCCGGCGTGCGATCCTTTGAATGAACATCGAACGTATGGCGATATGGGCCTCAAAAAAAACCCGGGCTTTTTCACAGTCCAGCGAGGCGACCAGCCCTTCTAAATCTTCCTGGACAAAATCAACCAAGTAGGCAATACCCTGATCCAATGCATCCTCCAATACCGAGGCTTGACTCGTGGCCAGGTCCAGAAATAGCGTGTCGTATTGTCCGACATGGGCGTCTAAAGCTTCGTTGATGCGCGCTTTGCCCCTATCATCGCGATAACTTAGCATGGGATGCAGGCCCAAAGGGATCATGACCTCCGCCAAACCCAACGCCAGTTGGCAGCTGCCCCCCATTAACAATACGCGGGAACCTGCAAATTTAAAATTCATCGTTGTCCTGCATAAAAATCTATGATTCCTGTCACCATGACATTCCGGTTATCAAACAGCCTGCATACCAACTCCCCTTCCGCGTTGCTTTGCATCCGGTAAGCGTATCGCCCTGGACCAATGAACCGTTTAAAACGAAAATTACGGATGGTCCGTAAACTCGCTTCATTAGACAAGTTCGCGGCTGCTGTTAGAAAGGCATGCACGATTAAACTGCCGGGCACCACCGGTTGCCCGGGAAAATGTTTCGCATAGATCGGGTCTTGGGGATCAAAGAAAAAGTGGCCTTCATACCGACTGTTTCTGGCCTTCACGGCATGTTCCTCCATCACCTAATTCAACGGTCCGACATCCCCATCGCTGCAAGCATCTCCAGATCCATTTCAATATTGCGACCTTGGGTGGTCAAGTAATTGCCAACCATCATTCCATTGGCTCCCGCAGTAAAAATCCAAGACTGAAAGTCTTTTAAGGTGGCCTCGCGTCCCCCGCAGATGGTGATATCTTTTTGGGGATGAATAAACCGATAGAGTGCGATAATCTTGAGCGCTTCCATAGGCGGCAACATGGGTTGCGCCGCCAGACGAGTGCCCTGGATGGGATTAAGAAAATTAATGGGCACGGAATCCACTTCCAGTTCTTTCAAGGTGAAAGCCAATTCCACCCGTTGAGCCCAGGATTCGCCCATACCAAAAATGCCCCCACTGCACACAACCATACCGGCAGCTTTGGCAACCTTGACCGTATCGATGTCGTCATCATAGTCGTGGGTGGTGCAAATCCGATCAAAATAGCTGCGCGCGGTCTCTAAATTGTGGTGATAGCGGGAGACGCCCGCCGCTTTAAGCTGGCGAGCCGCCCCAGCATCCAGCATCCCCACTGATGCGCACAATGTTAGATTGGTTTTAGCCTTCAAGCGGCGGGCAACACGGCAGACCGTATCTATGTCTGCCTGGGTCAAGGACGTACCGCTGGTAACCACGGAATAGTTTGTGGCACCTGCAGTCGCCATCTCCAGCCCCGCCTGTTCCAACCGTTCGGCGCTGAGCAACTCATAGGTCTCAACCCCACTGTGATGATGAGCGGATTGCGCACAAAAGGCACAATCTTCAGGACACATCCCGCTTTTGGCATTGACGATGCCACATTTAAAAACCCGGGCTTGGTGAAAGCGCTGCCGAATCTTGCCGGCCAGAAAGACTAGATCCATGCTGTCCTGAAGGTTGGCGGTCGTCAACTTTAGGGCTTGATCTTGAGATAGAGAACCCTCCCCTTTGATAATTTTTTCTGATAGACTAACAATATCTTGATTAAACATGGCATTACCTATATTTGGATTGTCAACCATAATCCGCTGAAGCGGTTGACCGAAAAGCAAACCAAGCCTATACCAGATCAACGATTTTAATGTCAACCAAACTTACAACAAAAGGTTTACAATGACCACCAAAGAAAAACTGCTGGCCCGGCTAAAAGCCCAACAGGGGAAATGGATCTCAGGCGAACAAATTAGCAACCAGCTCGGCATCAGCAGATCCGCCATATGGAAACATATCAATAGCTTAAAGAGTGATGGGCACCAGATCCAATCCGCCCCCAAAAAGGGGTATTGCCTGTCACAGGCCGCTGACTTGATGTTGCCCGCAGAGATTGTTGCTGCTTTGACGACCCAAGAGATGGGCCGATCCGAACTGATCTGTCTGTCTAAAACGGATTCCACCAACCTGCAGGCCAAAGCCAGAGCCATTCGAGGCGCCAGTCAAGGTACTGTGGTCGTGGCTGAAACCCAAACACTGGGCCGTGGCCGTCGAGGCCGCGCCTGGTTCTCGCCGGCGGGTCGGAATATTTATGCATCCCTCATTTTACGACCCGGCATGGCTCCTGCACAGGCGCCTCAAATCACCTTAATGGCCGCCGTTGCGGTGGCCAAAACCCTTCGCCAGGAGGCCCAATTGGAGGCCAATATCAAATGGCCCAATGACATCCTGATCAACGATAAAAAGATCGCCGGTATTCTCACCGAGATCAGTGCTGATATGGATACAGTGGACTACGTGGTGTTGGGCCTTGGCCTCAATGTCAATATCTCAGCCCAAGAGATACCCCCCGATTTACGCAGCATTGCCACATCGGTTCTCATTGAAATGGGGCGG
>JBNLFN010000025.1:0-5998 GCA_050305555.1 Desulfobacteraceae bacterium
TGGCCATTATCTTTAATGAGTTTGACGGAGCCCCCGTGGGCTACTGGCACGACACGGGACATGCATACGTTCAAGAGCAATTGGGCATGGTTTCAAAAACAGCCTGGCTGAAGGCCTATGGGACGCGTTTGGTGGGGTTGCATGTGCACGATGCCGTAGGACTGGTCGACCACCTGGCACCGGGCCTTGGTGAAATCGATTTCGAACCCATCCAAAAATGGATCGGCCCGGAACTCCCTTTGGTCATCGAGCTTTCACCCGGCACCGCCCAGAACGATGTGGCCCATGCCGTGGCTTTGGTTCAGGGTTGGATGACAAGTGAATAAACCGTGGATGCAGTTTGATTTTTCACTTGACTTGACCGTTAAATTCCATTAGTTATTCTCGATTCTGAATCAGGTACAGGAGACATGACAGTGAAAAAATACACTTATAGCGCCAAACAATCCGATAACCCCGGCAAGTGGTGGGTCGTGGATGCCGAGGGTGCTGTGCTGGGGCGCTTGGCCACTCAGGTGGCGGCCCGTCTGCGCGGCAAACACAATCCTTTGTTCACCCCCCATGCAGATACCGGAGATTCGGTTGTGGTGATCAATGCAGCCAAAATCAAACTCACCGGTAAAAAGATGGATCAAAAGAACTACTACCGGCATAGCGGTTATATCGGAGGCTTAAAACAAGTCACCGCACGTAAGTTGATGGAAACAAAGCCGGAAGAGCTGGTGCTGAGCGCTGTTAAAGGCATGCTGCCCAAAAATCGGCTGGGGCGCCTGCTTTTCAAAAAACTGAAAGTATACGGCGGCATCGATCATCCGCATGGCGCACAGCAGCCCGAAACTCTGGAAATTTAACCCTGCCAACAAGGACAATTTGGGGACAGCAATGCCACAAGAAAACAATTTTTACGCTACCGGGAAACGCAAAAATGCAATCGCCAGAACCTGGATTACACCAGGCAACGGGGATATCACCATCAACGGCCGGACCTTAGAGGATTACTTTCGTGTCTATACGGCCAAGACGATCATTACGCAACCGCTTAAGTTGACCAACAATCAGGACAAATTTGATATCAAGGTCAAGGTTTGCGGCGGCGGCATTATCGGTCAGGCCGGGGCCATCCGCCATGGGATTACCAAAGCACTGATTGCCTTTGACGCGGATCTACGCTCACCGCTCAAAAAAGCAGGCTTTGTGCGCCGTGACCCGCGGGCCAAAGAGCGTAAAAAATACGGTCAAAAAGGCGCTCGTGCACGCTTCCAGTTCTCCAAGCGTTAATTCACCGCACGCTCATTTCAACTCTCAAGGGAACCCGCCGTTTGGCGCGTTCCCTTTTTTTTGGGTTTTCCTCCAAATGAATTGCCGATATTCGATAGCCCCAAACCCGGAAAAATAAACAGCGCTTATATGTAAGCTCAAGTTGATATTTCATATATAATACTCAACTTTCGGGTTCCGTCCTACCCCGGCATGAGGTGGTTTGGATGCGTGTTTTGGGTTACGTCAGCACCGAGTTTAGTGCTGCTTAGATGCAGCGCAGGATAAGCGTTGCGCACTGTTTGAGCGTTAAGCGAGTTTGCGCAACGCACGGAGTGCATCTTGGCGGCACTTAGCGAAGGGGCGTGCAGCAAAAAGCGCTCATCCAAACCACCGGCGTCTGAAAACCGAATATTGAGTTTAAAGCGAAAAATGGAGGCGATCGGTGTCCGGCAACCTCACCAGAGACCGATCACCGGCGATCCAACACCGCTCGTCGCACTTACGCTTTCCAGATAACTGCAAAACAGAATTATAAAATCGTAATGGTATCCGGATACTGACCCAATTGCTTGAGACCATCCTTTGTTACCACATGGGTGTTCTCAATTCCCACAACCCCCCTGCCCGGAAAGATCAGCTTGGGTTCTAAAGCGATGGTCATGTTCTCCGCAAGGGGCATTTCCTGGCCCTTCGCGAGAAATGGATACTCATCCAATTCCAAGCCCACCCCATGGCCGATGAATGTGATACGCTGGGACTCGGCCCCCATAAAATGATCGCCATAACCATATTCAGTGGCCAGCTTGAGGCCAAGATCGTATAGGCGGCCGGCCGGTAATCCGGGTTTGGCTGTTGATTTGATCTGCTCCTGAAGTTTCAGCATGGATTCATGGGCTTTCATCAGATCGTCCGGCAGCGAATCCAACGCGAAAATACGTGTGTGGTCGGAGATGTAGCCGTTTAATGCAAAAGCGTAATCCAATAATATGGGTTCATGGGCCTTGATGCGGGTGAATCCGGCACCCTGGGCCACCGCCGGGTTGGCTGCCGTCCCTCCGGTGGGCGATGCCAGGAAACTGGGCACAGCGGCCGATGCACCGCTAAGTAGATGACCATAAAAGAGTTCACCGCCGAACAGGCGCATACGAACAATGCCTTGATGGCCTAGCTTACGGGCATGGGCTTCCACCAGGCCGGCCAGTTCCAACTCCGTCATGCCGGGTTGCAAGATCTCCCTGACATGGGCAGCCACCGCATCGGACAATCGGCAAGCTTCCGAAATAATAGCCAGTTCATGCTTGGATTTGACGGCCCGCTGTATCCGAATTTCCGGAGAGAGATCGATCATGTCGGGGCCTTCAAAAATCATTTCATACGCACGGAACAGATTGACCGGCAGAACATCAAGCTCCATACCCAGCCGGCGGGGTAGGGGCAGGCCATGCGTTTTCAATATGCCGGGGATCTGTTTGGGGCTGCCCAAAGGAATGATATTTTGGATAGGCGATTCTGCCTGGGCACGCGCTAAGCTTTTTCGGGCCATGAGCAGTGGCGCACCTTCGGCCGGGATGTAGAGATGGCTCTGTTGGATGGTGCCGCTGTAATAAAACAGGTCGCTGGTTTGCAAGATCAAGGCGCCGTCGATTTGTTGACTTGCTAAGCTTTGCTGGAGCTTGGCGATACGGGTCTCGATTTCAGCTGCCGGTGTGTTGGTGTCGGTTTTAAACATGGCGGGTTTCCATTATTTGGGGTCGGCCGCATAGCGGCAACGCACATAGTGCGCTGGACCCACTTGTACCATTTCCGGCGGTGTTGTCCGGCAAACTTCGCTGTGGGCAGGGCATTGCTCGAAAAAGTGACATGCAAAAGGCAAGGTTGCCGGTTGGGTATCCGGCGTCGCTTGGGGCGACCAGGGTCTACTGGCGGCGTCCGGTACTGCCGCCAAAAGTTTTAATGTGTAGGGGTGGCGAGGGCCATCGAACAATGGGGTCGCCGGTGCGGATTCCACAATTTGTCCCCGGTACATCACGCACAGATGGTCGCAGATATAGCTGACCACCCCCAGGTCATGGGAGATAAACAAGTAACTCAACCCCAGCTCTTTTTGCAGGTCTTTGAGCAAGTTAATGATCTGGGCCTGTATGGAGACGTCCAATGCTGAGATAGGCTCATCGCATAGAATCAGTCGCGGGGATACACTCAGTGCGCGGGCGATGCCCACTCTTTGGCGTTGGCCACCGCTGAATTCATGGGGATAGCGTCCGGCGCTTGCGGCAGGCATGCCCACCATATCCAGTAAATTTTTGATTTGGCGTTGCTGATCTTTTTTATCGCGTATGCCGGCCATACGCACCCCCTCGGCGATGGATTGTGCCACGGTCATACGGGGATTCAAAGAACTGTACGGGTCCTGGAAAATCATCTGAATCTCTTTGCGCATGGCCTTGAATTCGCTTTCTCCCATGCGGGAGATCTCCTGGCCGTCAAAGCGAATAGAGCCGCTGTCCGCGTCGAGCAATCGCAGGATCAGGCGTGCCACTGTAGATTTGCCACAACCGCTCTCGCCCACCAGGCCCAGGGTCTGTTGGGGCGCAATTTGCAGGTCCACACCATCCACGGCACGCACGCAGCCGCTAACCCGTTGAAGCACGCCTCGCCGCACCGGAAAGTGCTTTTTTAATCCTTCTGTAATCAAGATGGGTTGGGGAACCGTCATCACAGGGCATCCTTTGCCGCATCAGTCTCGTCGTCGAACACCACCGGACACCGGGCTTTGTGGCCGCCAGTGTAATCGCTCATCTGGGGAAACGTGTGTTTGCATGCGGGATGGCGATAGGTGCATCTTGGGTGAAAAGGGCAACCTTCGGGTCTGTATGCCGGATGGGGCACACTGCCCGGAATGCTGTAGAGTCGTTGACCCCTTTTTTCTTTGGTGGGCAGTGCGTCCAGTAATGCACGTGTGTATGGATGGCCGGCTTGGCTAAAAATATGCCGGGGTGTCCCTTGTTCCACCACCACACCCGCATACATGACGAAAACCAGATCGGCAATAGCAGCGACGACGCCTAAATCATGGGTGATGTATTGAATGGCCATCTTCTTGTTTTGCTTCAACTCACGCAAAAGGCTTAATATTTGGGCCTGTACGGTAACATCCAACGCAGTCGTGGGCTCGTCTGCAATAATCAGGTCCGGTCCGCAGGCAAGGGCGATTGCAATCATAACCCGTTGACGTTGCCCTCCGCTAAGCTGATGGGGATAGTCGGCCAGGCGTCCTTCCGGGTTAACAATGCCCACATCGTCCAGAAGTTGGAGGGTGCGTTGATGGATGACTTCGTCCGAAACATCCTCATGGGCCAGTATGGCCTCACCGATCTGATCACCGATGGTGAAAACAGGGTTAAGCGAGGACATGGGTTCCTGAAACACCATGCCGATGCGTTTGCCGCGTAATTTGCGCAGTTCGGCAGGTTCCAAATCCAACAGGGATTGGCCGTCGAAAAGAATACGGCCGCTTTTGATTTGGGCAGGAGGCCGGCGCAACAGCCCCATGATAGCCAGGGCGGTGACGGTTTTGCCGCACCCCGATTCACCTACGATACAGACAGTCTCTTGGCGGCGCACTTGAAAGTCAACCCCGTCCACAGCACGTGACACAGGGCCATCTCCATAAAAGTAAACCCGAAGATCTTCCACTGAAAGCAATATTTCGTTCGATTGACCCATTCTAATTAAAAGCTCATCGTTAATCGTTCAGGATTGATAATTTGTTTTTCTGTAGGGGCGGCGTCCCGCTGCGATGCCTTTTTTTGCTGTTTCCGGATGCCACCTAATTACGTTCTCTCAACTTCGGATTCATAATATCTCTCAACCCCTCTCCAAAAAGATTGAACGCCAACACCACAACCAGAATGACCAACCCGGGTGCAAAGGTCAACCAGGGGGCATCGAAGATAAATGCCTTGCCGTCGGAGAGAATATTGCCCCAGGTGGCATGGGGGGGCGGCACGCCGAATCCCAAAAAACTCAGTCCTGCTTCGGTAAGCATGGCCGAAGCAATACCCAAGGTCGCCGATACCAGCACCGGCGCAACCGCGTTGGGCATAATATGACGAAAGATGATGCGGACATCGCTGATGCCCAGTGCTTTGGCCGCTGCTACAAAATCCAGTTCGCGCAGGGACAGAAATTCAGCCCGCACAAAGCGGGTGGTCCCCATCCAACTCGTCAGTCCGATGATGATCATGATGTTATAAATACTGGGTGGTAGCAGTGCCACCACAGTGAGAATTAAAAAGAAAGAGGGAAAACACAGCATGATGTCCACTGCACGCATGATCAAGGTATCGACCTGCATAACAGGCCAGTGGAACCATTTCAGCCAGAGCGGCGATGGTGATGGGGTTATGTTTTTCCGCATGCGACTATACCGCCACAAAGCGAAGGCGGATAGAGCACAGGCTGTGGCTGCTATACCGGTGCCCGCAACTGTTAATACAATTGCAGCGAGGATCAGTGACCAAACAAACAGGTGGCCCAGTTGAATATACCGCTGCCCATAGTAGCCGGCCATGCCGCCCAATAAAATACCGATACCCACTGCAATACCAACGGCGACAAAACCCACTGTAAGAGAAACCCAGGCGCCTTGCAGCATGCGGGCAAACACATCCCGCCCCAGATCGTCGGTACCCAACAGATAGGTGCCTAAAGCTGGGACCTCTTCCGTACGCAGCGT